>CAKQVW010000079.1 GCA_934277865.1 uncultured Pseudobdellovibrionaceae bacterium
TGTTGGGAGATCGGTTGCGTGTACGGCCTGGCGAGAAAGTCCCCGTAGATGGCCGAGTGCTTGAAGGAAAAAGTCTTGTCGATGAGAGCATGATCACCGGTGAGCCGGTGTCGGTTGAAAAACTGCAAGGGAGTGCTGTTACAGGGGCGACAGTCAATGGCACTGGAAGCTTTGTGATGGAAGCTACCAAGGTTGGGGAAGATACCTTGCTCTCACAAATCGTGAAGATGGTATCAAAAGCGCAGCGGAGTCGGGCTCCGATTCAAAAGCTCGCTGACCAAATCGCAGGAGTGTTTGTTCCGATAGTTGTGGTGGTGAGTCTGTTATCGGCGGTTGCTTGGTGGTTCTTTGGTCCAGAGCCAAAACTCATTCATGCAGTTGTGAACGCTGTCGCGGTTTTGATCATCGCGTGCCCATGTGCGCTGGGGCTTGCAACACCCATGTCGATCATGGTCGGGATGGGTAAGGGCGCTACCCATGGCGTTCTCGTGAAGAACGCGGAAGCGCTTGAAGCGCTCGAGAAGATCACCACACTCGTGGTGGACAAGACGGGGACTCTTACCGAGGGAAAGCCGCGGCTCTCGGAAGTCGTAGTCGTTGAAGGTTTTCAAGAGAGCTTGGTTTCAAGCCTTGCCGCTTCGTTGGAAAAACTTAGCGAACATCCGCTGGCATCGGCCATCGTGGATGGAGCGATTGCACGCGGTCTAGCCATCTCGCCCGTTTCGGACTTCACGTCAGTTACTGGGCAGGGTGTCTTAGGTGTTGTCGAAGGACGTAAAGTCTTGGTGGGAAATCGAAAACTCCTGGAATCAAATGGCGTAGATACACGTGAACTTTCTGAAATCGCGGCAAAGTCGCAAGCGACAGGGCACGGGGCGATGCTGGTAGGGATAGATGGGCGTCCCGCAGGCGTGATCACGGTGAGAGATCCGATCAAGAAAACAGCGAAAGAGGCGATCAAGTATTTCCATGACCATGGCGTTGAGGTCGTGATGTTGACTGGTGACAGTCGGCATACGGCACTGGCTGTGGCGCGTGAGATTGAAATTGATCAGGTGGAAGCCGAGATTTTGCCGGAAGGGAAGAATGCGGCAATTCGTGGTTTTCAAGCAAAAGGAAAAGTCGTGGCCATGGCTGGCGACGGTGTCAACGACGCTCCGGCTCTTGCGCAAGCCGAAGTGGAACGGACGTCGCGATTGAGAGTGCTGGAGTGACTTTGGTTAAAGGCGAAATCTCGGGCCTTGTTCGAGCTCATCGACTCTCTGAACTCACGATGAGAAATATCCGGCAAAACCTCTTCTTCGCATTTTTCTACAACGTCCTCGGTGTTCCTGTTGCCGCCGGGGTTTTGTACCCACTCTTCGGTTTGGTTTTAAGTCCCATGCTGGCAAGTCTAGCTATGAGTTTAAGCTCTGTGTCGGTGATTTGGAACGCGCTGCGCTTGCGAAGTGCTAGAATCGAGCTATAGTCTCCAGCCACGGAGTTTGGCTGATGGAGTTTGGTAAGCTTGAGAGTGTCGATAGCGTCAATTGGGATCTTCGCGACGAAGATCCTTTGACCCATGACTTTCTGACGAGCTTGGGGCCACAAAATAGCGGGACAAAATTCTATATCGGTTCGCCAGCGTGGGGACGTAAAGAATGGGTCGGGCGTCTTTATCCGCCGAAAACTCCAGCCTCCGAGTTCCTTCATCACTACTCGAGAAACTTTAACTGCATCGAACTCAACACGACTCACTACCGAATTCCGACGGCGGCCATGGTTTCGCAGTGGCGCTCACAAGTTCCATCGGAGTTTCTATTTTGTCCAAAGCTCCCTCAGACTATTTCACACGATCCTGGCGGGTTACGAAATACCGGGGTTTTGGCTGAGTGGTTAAAAGCGCTTGGCGAATTTGGGGAAAACCTAGGTCCGTGCTTTGTTCAGCTTTCTCCCTACTTCACGTATCAGCAAAAAGCGGAGCTATTTCACTTTCTTCAAGATTGGCCAAGTGAGTTCGATCTCACCTTGGAACTCAGGCATCCGTCTTGGTTTGAGGGTGGGCGTATCTTGCCGGCATTGGTTTCCTACCTTCAAAAACGTCGCATCGGGCTTGTGATCACAGATGGGGCGGGTCGCCGCGATGTGCTTCATATGTCGATCAGCTCGGACTTTAGCATGCTTCGCTTTATTGGAAATGATCTGCATCAAAGTGATTTCAGACGCTCTCGTGAATGGGCGCTCAGAATCGCAAAGTGGCAAGAACTTGGTCTAAGGCGTTTCTTCTTTATGGTGCATGAGCCCGACGACATCAAAACACCAGAAATGGCCGAGTACGTGATCCGCGACCTAAACGAAGTCTGCGCTGCGGGCCTTCAAACAATGGCAAGGCCTCTGATCTAGTGTCGCTTTAGTAGTCGGTCACCGCTTGGAACGACGGTGAGATCGTACGACCGTAAGTGGCCGAAATAGAGACCGCTTGAATGCTGTAGTTTGTATTCGGCATTTGGCCAGTCGTGCGCACTGTGTGCTGCGTACGGAGTACGTTGTCAGCCGCTGTGACGGATTGCTGTCCATCTGGACCAGTCACGACGACGGAGCTTGTCGCTGGAATGTCGGTCTTCCATGAGATGATAAACCCATCGTTGAAGCGTTCAAAGACTTCAAGGCTTGAGATCACCGGTGCAACGCCATCTTTGCAAGGATTGAACATGACTTCGTTGGCGAGCGCATAGTTCTCTTTTGAAAGTGGCTTCCAGCCGCGTGCGAGAAGGTCTTTGTAAGCTTTCTGCTCTTTTGAGGCCTTGCCTGGGTCAAACCAAGTTTCGTTTCCGGTAAGTCCGCAAGCCTGGTCTTTGCCGGCATCGGCACCCGAGGCCACTTCACGCATCAGCACGATTAAAGAGATGTGGTAGCGAGGTCCTTGATAGTATTCGAGGTTCATCGGGATCTCGGACTCAGGGCCCATTTGAATGGCGTTCGGCGAACAACCAAGACGTGTCGGGTGATCGCCGTCGTTGTCGACGTTTACGCGATAAACTCCGTCTTGACCACGAAGCTTCATCACGGCTCCGTCATCTGAGAGCACGGCAAACTCATAAAGCCCTGCTTTCTGATCTGGTGCTAGGCGAAGAATCGATTTGAATCGAAGAGCGAAGTTTTCGATCAGCGTCTCGCCCGAGTCGGACTTTACGGCTTGGCCAGTTTCGCTAGCAAACCCGAGGTCAAACATTCTTGTTGGAACATTAAGCTGCGAGAAGAATAAATCACGATCCGATTTGACTCCGTTTGCGATAACGCCGCCGGCAGATTTTTGTGCGGCTGTTCCTTTCGGAAGCCACCAGAGTTCGGCTTTCAAGCCTTGGTTCGAACGAGGGTCTGGCGTGTCGCCAAACGGATCGCAGACTGTTTTAGTGACAGGATATTTGTTCACGTCAAAGGCCGACATAAGCTGACCGGTCGTCGTGTCGGCCTCGGTATTTGGAGAGATCTCAGGAGCGATTTCGCTTGGACTCATCATCCATGGCGTACAGGCTGCGAAAACCGACGTTAAAGCCAACGTCAGCACCAAGTTTTTATTCAGACCTTTCGGTGGTGTTGGTGAAGCTCTCATGGGGACCTCCGTGTAGATGGGTCCAGATTAAAAGCTTCGAGCCGGAACGTGGGTCTACAAACTTTCGACAATTTCGACAGAATGTTACGAGAACGTCATATTTTGGTTTTTAGGGTGGGATATGTAAGAGGAATCGACACTTTTCGCGGGTTTCAACTCAAACTTCACAGATTCTCGTTCGGGCTTGAGACACTTAATTCTTCGCAAGTTCCCAGTTTGTGAATTTGAGAATGAGCTGTTCGGAGCTACCGTCCGGCTTATTTAGCGTTGCGATTTCGATCTCGACTCGATCGCCGGCTTTGGTGAGCGACAGTGTTTCGCTCATCGATGTAAAGGCAGCCGGCGAATAAACGTCCTTTCCAAAATTCGGATGAGCATAAAATGGGGTATCATATCCCTTCAGATGTAGGACAAACGAATTTTGGCGTCGGCTCCCGGTGCTGAACTGGCCGATTCGTTCAATCTCACCATCGATATTCTTTTCTGCTTTTAAGGATGAGTAGCCTTGCTTCGGGCGAAATATAAGAACCGAAGCGACTGCCGCGATCAACATGAGAGCAAAGATAGATGCTATTGGCCATATCATGGAAGGCTCGTTCGTCGTTTTCAAAGATGGATGTCGTTGAGGCAGTCGTTAGACTATCGGGATGAAAACATTAGTCAAATATCTGTTTTCTATGTTTGCGGCGATAGTCCTGTTGTCTATACGGGGCGTAACCGACTCAGCTAAAAGGTAATGCCAAAGTGGGCGCCAGGTTCGACTTGGAACTTAGACCACTTAGATTCTTGGGCTTGGAAGTCTGGTGGCATGCCGGTCTCGATGGGCCAGTGTGTGACTGCAACCGATGGCTCTAAGAATAGCCTTCCATTGAACCATTCAAATCGGTAGCCGGCACGGAATGTCGCAAAAAGCTGATAGCCCCAATCACTAAGATTGTTTGCCGTGTTGTGGTACTCCTGTCGGAGCCAAGTCGCATGTAACGCTAAATAGAAGTTAGATGAAGCGCCAAGGAACCTTTGGTACGCTAAGCCAGCACCGTGACTTGTTACATGGCCCGGAAATGCCTGGGAAGGCGAGGAGGTCTCCCAAAGCGCACCGTGTGGCTTGTAGTAGCGCCAAGTGATCAGCTCAATCGAGAAGGTGTCCCGCGAAGACGCCTGGTAGCCCAAATTGAGTTGGGCAAACCGAGGCGGTTCCTTAGTTTCTTGATCCAGATTCATTAGCATAAAGGCCGAGCTACTTAAGAAGAAGGCGCCTTCTTTGATTCCAGCCTGGGAGTTGGTGGTGCACAAAACTACGAAGAAAAAAACGATCAGTCTCATATCGCCCCTTTTGTTTTAAGCGTTATGAAAAGATCTTAATTGTCAGAACGTGCAGCCTCATTGATTCAAATCAATTTCGACTTTCGCAAATTGACGGCGTACTCGGCTTAAGGTCTCGGGTGTGATCCCGAGATATCTGGCCAATAGTCGATGAGGCACTTGCTCAATCAGGTGACGACGATGTGTGAACACAAATTCGTATTTTTCCAACGGCGATGAGCTCTTCAGCATGTCGCTAAACCGAGAGCGTTGGTTTAAGCGGTCTTCCGCAAAAAGCCGACAGACTCTTTCAAATCTTGGAAACGTTTGTAGCTGATTTTCCACGTCGTTGGTTAAAGAGCGGCCGATCTTGGCATCTTGCAGACAGAACACTTCAAGGTGAGAGTCCGGCTGAGGAAGAATGACGGGCTCTCCAGAGAAAAAGAATTCGGAAATCATCATCTCGTCGTTGTGCAGGAAAGAGGCGCACAGGACGCCTTCGAAAACGAAAAGGGCGTCGGACATCGGCGATTGAGCTGGTTTGATCACTTGGCCTTTTTTGAATGTCCTGACTTGCCAAGAGCTTTGCGCGAGGCGAGTCAGCAGTTCTTTCTCGTCATCCGTTAGCTGAACGTACTTTTCTGCAAAGTCGATCATGGCCTTCATGGTTTTCGAATCCTTCGGTTTGAATAGGGAACGCAGCCTCAAGCCTGCAAGAGGATTCGACGGCTGTCGAGAAGGACGCCGATTGAAACTGCAGTTTTTTCGAATGATTCTTCAAAGTGAAATTGGTTGCGGGGAGAGGATTTGAACCTCTGACCTTCGGGTTATGAGCGCTTTGCGGCAGTTTTCGTAAACTTTCGAAATCTTTGAAAGTTTCAATAATAACAATGTCTTCCAGCAGATTTTCAGTGCGACGGATGGCGACGGAAAACGACCGTTTTCGATGGCTCGTGGACCGTCGGTGGACCATCCGAGCGCTATCGACTCGCCTTTATCCGCCTCTTTTGGTGGGAACCAAAGCATCCCTTTGCTCAGCTCAGTGGTGGGATGCTTTGGGTCCATGCCTTTTTCTTTAACGAATGGAATTCACTGACTTCTTCCGTTCGGGGAACGCATCTCGGCTCCTGACCACCCCCTCTCAACAAGTTGATTGAGCGGGTGGTCAGGAGCCGAGATGCGGACAGAGGAAAGAAGTCAGTGAATTGGGGCCGAAGGAAATGAAAGCCTGGGGTTTAAGAATGAGACAAGGTCTATATAGGTTGAATTTAACCAATATTTGTGGGATGATACCAATATGAAGGCACGGTTGCGTTTTTATCTTAAGAACGTGCTTCATGGTCGGTACGTCGTCGAACTTTCTATCCACGAGGTAGGCGTCTCGTCGAAGTATCCGGATGGCATCAAGTATGGGATGATCTGCAAAGATCTAAAGACTGGTGATTACGTGCTGCTCGACAATCACCACCCCAAAGGCCCGCACGTGCATGTGAACGATCAAGAGTTTGCGTACAACTACGTGGACGACGACAAGTTGATCGCGGACTTCGAAAAGTTGGTTCTGAAAGAGTTGGGAGTAAAACTATGAAAAAGCTAATCGTATCCATCCGCTCGTCTGGCGAATCACTCTCGACTTTCAAGAAGGCATTGAAGGAAGCCCGCAAAGGGCGCCTCAAAGGCGACCACTTCGAACTCGCCTTCGATTCCAAGAAAGACTTCGACCGCTTTGTGAAGAACCTCAGCGTGTTGTCTGCGATCCTGAATCACAAGCCGAAGTCAGTCTACGAGCTCGCGAAACATCTCGAGATGGATGTTTCGAATTTGAACAAGCTGGTTTCCTTTTTCGAATCCATCGGCGCGATTAAGATTAAGACTTCGACTGTGGCCGGACGTACTGTAAAGACGCCGATGGTTGAATATGAGCAGATCGAGTTTGATCTGAAAGCAGCATAGGCCAGAGTAGCGCAAGCCGTTTCGGAATCATTGCTGGGCGTCGTACAAAGTACGATTGACGACATTCCGCATTATTTTACCTCGATAAATTTGCTGAATCAGAAGACGCGCAATTAACATCTATGAATGTCAAAATCACTCGCGCCGTTAAGCCCCGCCGACCTTGCAAGCACCAAGCTAAAAACGATTGTTTCAAAAGGAAATCTTCAGAGGCAAGACGTCGAAGACTTAAACGAAGCCGACGCACGCGCAAAACTCATCGACCCGCTCTTTAAAGACGTACTGGGGTGGACGGAAGCGGAGATTGCAAGGGAGCAACCAGCTGGCGAAGGTTATGTCGATTATGTTTTTGGAGTGAGCTATCGATACTTTCATGTAGAAGCAAAAAGAACTGCTCCTCGGTTTCATCTCGCAGTTCCATCAGAAAAGCGAATATTGGAACTCGATGGCCCTCATTTGCTTCAGAACAAACAAGTGAAACCTCTTGTAGAACAAGCGGCAAAATACGCGGCAGATCTTGGAACTGACTTTTCGATCGTTACGAATGGGTATCAGCTTATTATTTTCCGCAATCGTATTCCAGGCCGTTCATGGCGCACTGGGCGTGCAATCGTGTGGCACGACTTCAATGACATCCAAACAAATTTCGCCGAATTTTATAAACTCCTATCTCCAGATTCAATCAAGAGTGGTTTTCTTCACCAAGCGTTCGACGAAGCGCAGGAAATCACATCAAACTTATTCACTCCTCGAACCCACCTCCATAATCCAGACGCGGAATTGATTCGCAACTCTTATTGGTCAAAGTTCTCTCGGGTGTTTGGGCGCCTACTGACAGATCAACCTTCGGACTTTGAGCTTCAACAAGAAATTATTCGTAACTGCTACATCAAGACACCTCTTTCGGATCAGGCGGATAAGAGCATCGACGATCTCCTCAAAGATTCGACCACCAAACCTATGACCGAGGCTGGTGTAGCCGATCTTAAAATGGGGTCAGATGGCAAAACAGGATTCGAACGACAAATCGAAAAAGACATCAAGAGCCGAAATATAAACACCTACATTCTCACTGGAGGAGTTGGGAGCGGTAAGACAACGTTTCTTAATCGATATCGATACGTCGTCGCTTCAAGCCTAATTCGTGAGTACTGCATTTGGTTGCACATCGATTTCCTAGCGTTCGGTGCAGCAAGTAAGGCTGAAATTGTCGAACACCTTCAGCGATTTGTATTCAGTGAGATTCGTAAACAGCTAAACAGCGATTACAGCAGCTTTTGTCCGGCAGATGGGCACGCTTTGCAATCGCTCTTTTCCGAAGAGTTAAATGCGCTTAAGATGACAAAGCTCCACGGCATCGAGAAAGATAGCCTAACGGGCAAAGGCATTCTGAATGATGCCACTCATGAACTTTTCCAGAACGACGAAGTCTATTGTACCAAAGTCCTGAGCAATGCACCTCGGCGTGGGCGTCGGGTTGTGCTTGTTCTCGACAATACCGATCAGTTAGGCGAAGCATTTCAAGAGGAAGTATTTCTCCTGTCCCAAAAGCTTTCCAAAGATCTGGGTGCTCTAACGATAGTTGCACTACGAGAAGAGAAGTTCTTTGCAGCTCATCGGCGAGGCGTATTCGATGCCTACGGCGATCGTCGATTTCACGTCGGCTCGCCTAATCTTCAAGACGTAATCAGAGTTCGATTAGAATATGGGTTAAGCCGTTATCGACAAACTGATCCTGATCGAAGTTCTGACGATTTGAAGCTGGTTACCGACTTGATCGGAACATTTATTAAGTCGGCGACTCACAAAAATCACAATATTGTACGGCTTTTGGCCTGTGTTTCGAATGGCGACATGCGACATGCCTTAGGAATGTTTCGAGAATTCATCAGTTCTGGCAACACAGACATTGCGAAAATCGACGATACAATCCGTCGCCGCAAAAGCTATATCGTTCCCTTTCATGAGTTTGCAAAGTCGGCGATTTTGGGATCTAAAAAGTACTTCAACTCGGCTTTTTCGCACACCGTAAACTTGTTTTTGCGGACTGCTGCAAGGACATCGTCGCACTTAACAGCTTGCCGGATATTGGCACGATTGACATCGGCTCAACAGATTGCATCTAGATTTGGTCCTGGGTTTATCGATACGCACGTAGTTCTAAGCGAATATCGCGAATCGTTTGGCCATGCCGATGATCTCGTACTCCGTGTCGACGAGTTGCTTCGTCGTGGGTTGATCGAATCCGAGCCGCCTAAAGCCGAAGGTTTCGAAAAAACGGATGCAATTAGAATTTCCGCGAGTGGCGCTTACTATTGGCAGTATCTAGTTCGCTCCTTTGCATATCTTGATCTGGTTTATCTAGATACTCCCCTTGCAGATCGAACAGCTTGTGATCGATTGGTAGGGATGGCATCGGTAAGTGACTTGTCAGTGAGGTTCGAAAGAGTACGAATCTTCCTCGACTATTTAGCTCGAGAAGAGGAGCAGGAAATTCTTGAGGTCGCGAAACGCAGTGGCCCCTATACGGGCGCCCTGATTCCGCAAATCCGAGAACGGATTGAACTAGAAATAGATGACATTGCAAAGCGAACCGGCGCTACCGACTTGCAAGATGAATAAGCCAATCATAGGTCGACAACTGACGCACACGCTCCTAATTCAAAAATCTTCTTCATGCTTGATTTTTTCGCCCGCGTGTTTGAGCCCGAAAATCTAAGGCTCTAAAAGGTTCACGAGGATTCTAGAGGGGACATCAGAATTTTCGTTTGTCCAAGAACGCGGGTCTAGCCAATTTCGCACACCAAATGTTTGCTTTGCTTATCTAAAATTCTCAGGCATTCGGATCGAGAACTAAACACTCGACCCATTGCTGTGAGGTGGTAGAAATGAAATTGGAAAACGGAAAGCACTTGGTGCTGTTGAAGAGTCCTGCTCGCGTTGATGAAAAGGCGTTTGATGAGATTCTCATTCAAGCGGTCAAAGACGACGAGGCAGCGAAGCGACCGGACCAAGTGCCGACATCGATCTTTGATAATCGAAAGAGGTGGATAAAGGCGCAGGATGTTGCGCGTGAACTTGGGATTTCTGTGCGCACGGTCTACGATTGGCACCACAGACCTCACCGACGGAACACGCCACCTGGGCTTTTTAGTAAGTTTAACGGTCATTTGTTTCTAAGTACCGAAGCACTGAATCTCTGGATGACTCAACAGGCGACACGTCCAAAGCGACGTTAGCGCCAGAAGAGTGAGTCCGTATGGGAATAAAGAAACTAAAAATCGCCAATGGCGAAACCAAGTGGCAAGTCCGAGTTTGGGAGAATGGCCGCGGCAGTCGTCGCATCAACCGCAGGTTCGATCGACGAACCGACGCCGAAGCGTTTCTTCTCGA
>CAKQVW010000080.1 GCA_934277865.1 uncultured Pseudobdellovibrionaceae bacterium
GGTGGAGGCAACAGGGATCGAACCTGCGACCTTCTGAATGCAAATCAGATGCTCTCCCAGCTGAGCTATGCCCCCACACGAATGTCGGACAAGTCGAATCTCATTGGGGCCGACACAAGTCAAGTGCCGCCTTCTAAGATTTATTAATTAGCCCAAAAGGGAGGCATAAAACGATATTTTGAGCGGTAGTTGCCGCAGCTTCAGGCGTTTGCCCGCAGGCCCGGGCACGCATTCATATAAGGAAGCAGCCAGGCTTTTTCCTTTTGAACATCAAAACCGGCCCGCTCTGCCCCACGCAGAATGGAATCAAAGAGCTCTCGCAAAACACTGAGGTCGCTATCTGCCGATTCAGCTGCGTCCTCCATTGCTTCCAAAACAGAGACAAGATCTGGCGTGGTGACGACGCGCGGGAGCTTCGATGCAGCCGCCGTATTGGGCTGCGGAGCCGCTTTTCGAGAGACAGGTTTAAAGCCAATCAGCCGTTCCGTGATGAGGATCTTGAGGCCGTCTTGAAAGTTCACTTGAACAAAGGTGCGCCCGTCCGCATCGGCGCGTAGCAGGACATCTTGCAAGCGAGCCGCGCGGATGTGAATCGTGTGCCCGTCTATTCGCTGGCGAATACGAACCTGATCCGGTGATGACTGATCGGCTTCGAGATCACGTGCATTGCCCATGAAATCGAGAATCGATTGCAGAAGCTCGAGTTGTTTTGTCGTCGCAGTCGAAAATTCCAAACATGTCCTCCTGCCACTTCGTGTAGCGCGGGGGGCGTCATGCCACAGTCTTCACCGCTATCGTCCTCTCAATTCAACTACTTAAGGGGCAAACATCACTCGTCTCAAAGCGAGGCTGAAATCTCGACTTAGGGAATGACAAGGCTGTATCGCAGAGAGACGACCTACGAGAGACGGCGAACGAGCGACGCCCCCTCGAAGTCGAGAGCCGCTAACGAACCGAGAGCACGTGACAAGGCGAGGATTTCGCATCTAAAAGTAAGGGTATGTTGATCAATCGATGGACCGGCCAATCTCTCCCCTCCCCGCAACAGCTGAAGATGCTCTTGGTAAATGAAGGCCTCCAGCCAGAACTTGAAACTCTGGCTGCACACTCGGCAATCAAGGAGCATCGTCATCCGTTCGACGAGGTCAGAATTGTCTTAGAAGGAAATTTGATTATCGACGTCAACGGCAACCAGCTGCTGCTTCGCCCAGGGGACCGAATCGATGTTCCAGCCAACACCCGGCATTCTAAGATGGTCCATGGCGGCGGCGCCTGCATCTCCATCATCGCAAAGCGCACGTTCTGAATCAGTTACGGCTTAGGGGTTGGGTGATTCACCGCGGATCCAGGCTTGGTACTGCTTCATGGTCTTTTCAAAACCACGTCCGGTAAGCTCAAGAAATTTCGTCGCTTCGAGCCCCTCTGGCAGAAAGTTCTGCGCCACGAAACCACGTTCGCCATCGTGAGAGTAGCGATAGCCTTTGCCAAATCCAAGGGACTTGGAAAGCTTGGTTTTGGAGGAACGAAGCGCCAGCGGGATAGGGAGTGAGCCTGTTCGATCAACAAGTTCCAGTGCGGACTGATAGGCCGCATAGGACGAATTGGATTTCGGTGCGCAGGCCAAATAAACCACCGTCTGAGCGAAGATGATCCCTGCCTCGGGCCAGCCCACACGGGTCACGGCGTCATGGCAAGAGGTTGCGATCTGCAACCCTCGTGGATCGGCGTTTCCGACATCTTCTGAGGCGAGAATCATCAGGCGCCTCGCAAGAAACGCCACGTCCTCCTGCGCGCGCGCCAAGCGTGCGAGGTAGTACAACGCTGCATCGGCATCGGAACCACGAATCGACTTTATCAGCGCCGAGATCGTGTCGTAATGAGCGTCTCCGGCACGGTCAAATTTCAGGGTAAGTTCGCCGATTCGCTCTTGAACCTGTTCGCCATTTAACGGTTGTTCGGGCGCTCCCGCCGGTTCGCTGGCCAACAGCCACTCGACCGAGTTCAAAAGCTTTCGTCCATCGCCATCCGAAATCGCCACAAAACGCTGCCAGCCATCTTCCGACAGCCATAAATCGATGTCCGACTTGAGCTCTGCAAAACCTCTTCGTGCAAGTTCGCGGAGGTCGTCATCGGTGAGTGGCTCGAAAGCAAGAACTTGGCACCTGGAAATCAAAGCGGGATTAAGAGTGTGAGACGGATTCTCGGTCGTCGCCCCGAGGAGGCTCACATCGCCCGACTCCAGCGAAGCCAGCAAGACATCTTGCTGGGCACGGTTGAGCCGATGGATCTCGTCTACAAAGACGATCGTGCGCTTGCGGTCTGTGAGACGTCGCATCCGGGCTCGGTCACAGACTTCTTTGAGAATTTTAGCTCCGGTTTCAATGGCCGGGCAGTTCTCAGTGACCAGGTCGGGACCAGCGGAAATGATGCGCGCCAAAGTGGTTTTGCCACATCCTGGAGGCCCAAACAGGATGAAGCTTGGTATGCGCCCGCCCTGTATGCTGTTTTGAAGCTGGCGGCGCCACTGCGCCTGTCCACTGAGCAGTCGCGGTTGACCGACCATATCGTCAAGCGACTTAGGCCGAAGGCGTTCTGCCAAGGGGCGATCAGCGGATTGAGCAAGCGCAGATTCAAAGAGATCCATGCGCCCGGTCTACCGCAGACCAGGGCGAAGCGACACCCAAAAAACTCATGGAACTGCCTGAGACGAATGCCTCAGGAGGCCAATCTAGAGCCTTTCTGCGCGGACCGTGGTCGACTGACGAATGGGCTTTTGGTTGCCCTCTTTGTCTGTGGCGTAGCCGCGCAGCGTGACCTTGATCGAGACAGATCCCGAAGTTGAATCGGGCTTGGTGGCAATGCCGTAGAGATGCAATCCACATGGCGCGTAAGGGTCTGTGGGCCCTTTGCGGCGAGTCGAGTTTGAGTCGAGATTGAAGGCTACCCTCGCCGATCGATTGTCATCTTGCTCGATGGTGAGATCCGCGAGTCCTGTTAGGGCTCGAATTTCATCCTCACTGAGCGCCAGTTTTTGTCCGTCTTCGGCCGTCAACGCCGAGCCCGTCATCTCGACAACAAGCTCCGAGATCGTCAGAGCATCTGGCGAACGCCATTGCAGACTGAAGTTCTGAAAGTAGGCTCGATCGGCCGTGAGATCACGAGAAACGATATCAGTCGCCGAACGTTTCGCCTCGGCGTAGGCCACACAGCTAGAACCAGATCCTGGAACGATAAAAACCTTGCTCGGAGAAATTCCAATCGCGATATCAGCCGATGGCCCGCCCGTCTCACTGCAACTGGTCGCCGAAAATAGCACGGCCAGGAGCGCGGCAGACGCCAGCACTTTCCTTGTTTGCAGAATAGATCGTCGAGAAATCGAACTCATTTCCACATCTCCTATTCTAGCGATCTCCCCTTCGGGAGGGTACGGTCAGCGTTCAAAATTCTCGGTGTGATAAACACCAAGAGTTCGTTTCTCAAGCTGGTTTTATCTGTGGATTTAAACAACCAGCCAAGAATCGGTATATTCCTTAGATATGGCGTTCCGGTTTCGCCTTCCGTCGTATCAGACTGGTACACGCCGCCAATCACCGCTGTCTGGCCATTCTTCACCATGACATTGGTTTGCACATTTCTAGACTCGATCGGCGCGTTGTCTCCATCCGCCGCACCTAGGAATTCTCTGCGGAAGTTCACCTGCATCAGAATATCGCCACCCGAAGTAATCTGCGGTGTCACTGTCAGTGTGGTCGGAACTGGACGGTACGTGACAGAGACCAGCGGCTGCGTCGTCGTAGCCCCTCCGGTCGCCGCAGCTTGGGTGAGGACGGGAATCTGAATAGATTGGTCAATTGTGGCCTGCTGGGCGTTCATGGTGACGACACGTGGAGAAGAGATGATCTTCGCCATAGATTGACGCTCAAACAATGCAAGCTTGGCATCGAGATCACCAAAGAAACTCAGTGTTCCGAGGCGGAAATCAAGAGATGTCGCAGCAGACGGCAGCCTCGGTGAAACTCGTCCACTTTGTCCAAACGTCAAACCTCCGAGCGGAACATCTTGTCCAGTGTAACCCCAGTTGATACCGAAGTTTCGCCCCATGTCCTCTTTTGCTTCGACAATCTTGCCTTCGATCATCACTTGCAGCGGAGCCGTATCCAGCGCTCGAACAAGTTGCTCAATGCGCTGAATGTTGTCGTCCGTATCGGTGACGATGATCGAACTCGAGCGTGGATCTGCTTCGATGCGTCCTCGACCTGATGCCACGCTTAGCTGTCCACCGGTCACCGAGGTCGACGTCGCTTGTAGCGTGTTGCGAATCTGGCCCGCTAGAGTGGCCACATTGGCGAAGCTCACCGGAATGACTTTGACTCGCAAAGGAAGTGTGGCTTCTTGCGCCTCAAGAATACGTCGCGCATCTTCCGCTTCACTTTGAAGTTGGCGAATCGGAGCTATACGAAGCACGGTTCCCTGGCGGACATAACCGAGGCCACGTGTCTTCATGATAATTGACAGCGCCTGATCCCAGGGAACTTGGCGAAGCTTGATCGTGATGTTGCCGTTGATGTCGTCCGACATGATGATGTTCGCACCGCTTTGATCTGCGATCAGCGTGATCACATCCCGTACTGGTGTGTCGCGAACTTCGATCGAGATGGGACGCCCGTAAAAGCGGGTCGCGCCAAGATTCTCTTCCTGCAGTGAACTCGTCCCCATGATTTTGGCCGAACCCACCGGTGCAGCCGGAGCCGCCACACGAGTCGCGGGCCGACTTTCCGTACTGCTTGATGCCGTGAACTCTTCTGTGCCGGGATCTTCGCTGCCGTAGTCATCGCTGGCCGCCGAGGTGTCGGCAAACTCTTCACCACCGCCATCGCCTGACTCATTAGCCCTTGTGGACGAAACTTGCTGATCGGCCGACTGTTTCGAGGCCGGCTGCGCACCACCTGCGACGATTGCCAAGACACGATCGTTTTGTTTCACATCGACAGACCGCGGTTGGCGATACTGCAGAACGATTCGAGCCGTGTTCGAACCGGGCTCCTGGTAGGCATTGATCGACACGGTTGCCTGTTTGAAATCCTTCGTGTTGAAGGGACGTTTCAACTTATCTGGAAGCTTGGCATTGGCGATTTCAATGATCACTTGGTTTTGGCTGGGCACTTCGCGCGTGCGGTACGTTGCCGGGCTCGAGGTCGTGACGATGACGGTGCCACCAGCTTGCTTCGAATCGTACTGAATGTCTGTGATCTGAACGTCTTCACCCAGCGCTGTCGGCTGTGCGGGAACAGGCTCCGATACCACCGGCACGCTATCCGCAGAATACTCTCCGCCACTGCCAGTGCCGAGATCGGCGCCAAGGTCGGACTCGAGATCCGACTCCAGATCGTTCTCCAGCTCGGATTCCAAATCTGCTTCCAGATCGTTCTGCGCCAAGTACCGAGTGCGACCAGCTGTCGATGCGGTCGCGCGCCTCTTCTTGGAATTCTTTTTCGACTTCGCTGTCGACTTCGCGGTCGAGCGTTTAACACGCGAACCGGTCGCGGCTTCACGAGCTTCGACCTCCACCGGGCCGCCCACAAGTAGGCCGCCAAATGCGATGGCGAGTGAAAGAGACGCAACAGATGCGCGATGTAAGAGACGATTCACCATTCGGGTGCCCTCCGTGGATCCCAACATCAGAAGTATGACATGGCTTCTCGCCAGACGCGACCTCTCGACAGGTCCAGTCCAGGTCTAGGTTCGATAAGAATTTGGCGAATGATTTTATACCGAGAGACCTATTTGGCGAGCTTCACGACCTGAGCCGTCGTTGTCAGGCGACCAGCATCACCTTCCATCGTCTCAACCACGACGATTTCACCTTCGCGAATGACCGCAATGTATCCATTGCGCAAGCCAATTTTTGCATTCGGACCTACAACATGAACCTTCCCAAGCGGATCGGAGATCATTGCTCGAGGCCGCTTGACGTCCCATACGATTCCAATGAGCTTCAGCGCACTGAGTTCAAACTTTTGCAGTCCAACCAGAGGTCCGTGACGAGCACCCATCGGAACTGGCTGATCCAAGACTGGCGGGAAGAAGGGATCACGACGCTGACGAGGCTTGTAATCAAACGCATCCATCAATCCCTGCAAAAACAGTTCGTCCGACAGCGTCTCAAGTTGCTTGGTCGCTTCCTTCGGATCAATGGCTCCGCCATCGGCCGCAGCATCGCCCGCTGCGGCTGCTGCCGCTGACGGATCTTGCGCAAAAGCCGGTGCTGTCCCCATCAAGGAAAGCAGAAACATCCAGCGAACAACATTGGAGGCAGACATTGGAAGCAGCTTACGGACTTCCACTCGCACCTCCAACAGCCGTATCGACCGACATATCTTGAAGATATCGATACGCGACCAGCGTACCTTTCATTTCTATCATTGGTGGTTCTTCGATGTCCGTTCCGCCTACGCCGGAGCTGACGACCTCGATCTCGTCAAATGTGAGAAGCTTGGGCACCGCCGAGAGTGAGGCAAGGAATGTCACGAGCTGCTCAAACCGTCCGGTGATGGCGAACTCCAATCGAATGACCTCGTAGAACTCTTTCTTCTCCACTTCGAGTTTCGGCTTCGTGGAATTGACCTTGGCACCGGCCTCACTCGCCATACGGCTCACCATTTGAGTGAGCTCGTTGGCATTCATGTCGGCCGGCATGTACTCTTTCACCTTTTCGAACTGCTTTTCGTTGTTGCTGACTTCTTTTTCGAACTTCACGGTGTCGGCCATGGCCTGTTTCGTGTCCGCAAGATTCTTTTCTGCTTCGGAAAGCTGCGCCTGAAGACTGCGAATGGTCGTCTCGACGCCACTGCCATCGTCATAATACAGGAACCAATAGGCCGCCAAAGCCGCCATACCAAAAACGACGACCTTGCTCCAAGTGAGTTCTCCGAGCTGAAGGATATATTTCTCCATCAGAGTTCCTCCGCCTTGCCGATGCTCAACTCTATGCTGAATCGCTGGATCTGACCCAAAGTTGGATGAGTCTCAAGCGCTGTCGCTTTTGTTTCGGGCTGTTTGAAGTATCCGTTTGAATCGAACTCCTGAAGCAGGTTACCGAAGTCCGTGGCTGACAGGGAATACCCGTCAATCAGGACCTTGCTATCGGAAATTTTGAGGCTGCTTATCCAGAACTTATCCGACGACATGATGGTTTGGAGCTGATCAAGAGCCTTCACCTCACGCAAGCGATTGCGAGCGATCTCACGAATAATCTTGATCTCTTTTTGCATCTTTTCTTTGAGTCGGGTCGCTTTTTCGACTCGAGGAGCCGTTGAACCAAATGACGCTTTCTCTGTTTCGACCGCCGAAACACGCTGCTGAAGCACCGTTTGCTCATCTTTGAGCGCATTGAGCCGGATTTTTTCCCAAAGAAACAGCAGGAGTGGGAAAAGCAGGATCACAACCCCTTTGACCGCGGCTTGCCGTCGAACATCAACAGAGATGATCTCGCCGCCGGTCGACGCGGATGTTCCGATGTTGGTCCCAACACCGGCTACTCCCATTGTTCTCAGCAGGTTAATGCGAATCATACTTCTTTCATGTCCCTCATTGCGAGGCCAATTGCGACCGGACTTATCGACTGAATTTGCTGGATATAGTCCGCTGTCAGCGCCTTTTCATCATAGGTCACTTGCTGGAACGGATTAAGAACTTCAAACGCAACGCCGATGGCAGATGAAATCTCCTCGACAAGCTTCGGTATGAAGATGCTACCACCAGTGACATAGATCCGGTTGACGCGTCCACCCCCGCCAGTTGCGATGAAGAACTCGAACGCATTACGGATTTCATCCACAACTTGCTCGGTCGTCGATGAAATCACGGAGTTGACCTCAGGTGGCACTTCCTGACCGACCTGATTTTAAGCGACTCGGCCTCGGGAATTGACACGCCCATCGCCTTATGAAGCTCATTGGTATACGTCGATCCACCAACCATCGAGTCACGACTAAAAATGACTTCGCCCTTTTCCACAATGACGAGGTTGGTGATACCGGCGCCAATGTTGAGAATTGCCGTCATCCCCTCGGGCTTGCCGTAGTTCGCCTCGAAGCAATTCGCCAAGGCAAATCCCGACACATCCAAAATTGAGCACTTCAAGTTCGCAGACTCGATCGTCTCGATGAAGCGGAAGACAAACTCTTGTTTGGCGCCGACAAGGATGACGTCGAGATTGTCTGACGGATTGCGGTTCTCTTTGCCAATAATGTGATAGTCGATGGCCGCTGCCGAAATATCAAACGGGATATACTGCTCGGCTTCCCACTTGATCGCTTCCGCAATCAGATTCTCTTCGATTGGCGCCATCGAGATTCGCTTCACGATCACGCCGTTTCCAAAGATTCCAGTCGCAACGTTTTTGCGTTTGCACTTCACCGATGAAACCAACGTCTTGAGCGCCTCAGCGACACTCTGAGGCTCTAAAATTTCGCCGTCTTTGACCCAACCTGGGTTGAGCGTCACGACGCCGAACTTCTTCAAGGTCCATCCTTTGCGGCCGCCATCCATCTCGGCCAGCTTGATACTGCTGGTGCCGATATCGACTGCTACAATTTTTTTCCCGCCAAAGAACATGGAACCACCTTAAGACTAGACCAGTCCTGGATAAATTAGACCGAAAGTAGGGACCGCGTGTCAAACCAGCGTTGCAGGAAGACCGCGGAAAGCTCAGGACCTAGACCAAGGGGAAGATCAGAGTTGGTGAAGATCGAGGTACCAATCGATGATTCGCTGGCCGTCGACCAAGAGGTAGAGGAGGGCCGCACCCGCGAGAAAGGGGCCAAACGGAATGGCAAACGTGCCTACGCTATCTTCCTCGCCAGACGACTCGGATGGCTGCGCGGATTTTTTCCGAACAGACCAAAGCATGCTTGCAACCCCGATCACACTGCCAAAAAGACTGGCGACCAGAATCACAAACGGCACAGACTGCCATCCAAGAACAGCGCCGATCCAGGCCAGGAGCTTGATGTCGCCGCCGCCCATTCCCTCTCGGTTTCGAATAACCGCGTAAAGATAGGCAATGGCCCATAGAAAGCCGCCGCCCAATAACACTCCGTAGAAAGCCGGAAGGAACTCACGCTCGGGATTCAAAGCAGCGCCAAGTAACCCAATGACGATTCCGGGCAATGTGAACTTGTCAGGCAAAATCATGTGATCGAGGTCAATGAAGCTGACGGTCACCAGCCCAAATATAAAGATCAGTGCTTCGAGCAGCGTCCAAGACCAGCCGAAGCGGTAAAATGCAGCCGCAAAAAGAGCAGACATGAGTATTTCAACGGCAGGATAGCGAAACGAGTACGGCGTTTTGCAATTGGCGCACTTTCCACCAAGCCAGAACCAACCCAATATCGGGATATTGTGGCGAAATTTAATGGGCGTCTTGCAGCTCCAACAAAAACTGCCAGGGCGAACAACACTTAGCCCCGCCGGCAAGCGGAAGATCACGACGTTGGCGAAACTCCCTAGGCAAGCACCTAGGACAGCCACATAGAGCCACAATATCCAATCTGGTGACTCAAACAAAATCACGTCTCCTGAAAATCAAAACCGTGAGCGCCGTCAGAACCAAGACCCAGCCAACTGAGGCACCTGCGGCCGCGACGATCTGGCCAGTTGGAACTTCAATCGCATACACCGGAGCCGCACGCCAGTTGAACGCCTCGAGATCCGGCACGATGTAGGTGATCGCTGTGCCACCAGCCTTAAACAAGGCACTCTCGGACTTTTGAATAAAGAAATGAAGCGACTCCACCCAGTGCCCCAACAGAAACACCGCGACCGTGAACACGACGGTTATCATCGGCCGAGAAAACGACCCAAAAAACATGGCCAGTGCGAGCAAAACCGCCGCCTCCAGCAAAACTCCAAAGACCGCCGTCAGAAAGTGCGACGAAAAATGGAAACCCAAGACAAGCAGGAAGACCGATAGAATGATCGCCAGACCCGTGGCGACCACAGCTAGCACTGACATCAGCCCCAGCGACTTCCCCAGAATAAATTGTGCCCGAGAGATCGGTCGCGCCAACAATGTCAGAATCGTTTGTTTGTCGATTTCCTTTGAAACAAGCGTACTGCCAACAAACACCGCAAGCACAACGACAGCGATGTGAATTCCAGTGAAGCCGAAATTTGCGGAGAGCCGAATATTCTCGTCAAACG
>CAKQVW010000081.1 GCA_934277865.1 uncultured Pseudobdellovibrionaceae bacterium
ATCGGCACAGTACATGAACCTCGTCTTTGATGCTCACCTGCAAATCGATCTCGTGGTTTTTAAACCGCTCGCGCGCGAGATCCAACACCTCGTGCACCATGCCCTGAACGCTTTCACACATCAAAGGGTCACCCTTAGAATCGCGCGAGAATGTTCGCAGGCCTTTGACAATCTTCGCGATCCTTTCGGCCGTACTTTCGATTTTTCCGATATCCAGCTTCAACTTTTCCACGTCGATAGGCCCACAATCAAGGGCCCGCAGAATCTGCTGAGCTCGACCATGAATAATGGCAAGCGGGTTGTTCACCTCATGTGCGATCCCTCCAGCCATCTCGCCAAGCGTCGCCATTCTGGCAGACTGCAGAAGCTTGAGTTCGTTCTCGCGCACGCCGGTGATATCGCGGAAGGCACAGAACACAACCTTGGCTTCCATATCCGGTGTCGCCACCCAGCTTAATGTTCGATACCTGCCGTCTTTGGCTTTGACGCGGTTTTCGAATTGGTTGGTTGGTACCCCAGCCAACAGCTTTCGCAATTGCACCTTAGATGCCTCAAGATCATCTGGATGCACAAACTCGATAGCGCGCTTTTCACGAATCTCACGTTCGGTGTAACCCAAGACATCCAGAAGTGCTGGATTCACTCGACGGAAGTTTCCATCGAAATCGGCCACGCAAAGTGGATCAAGAGACATCGTGAAGAACCGTTCGGCCTCGACTCGCGCCTCAGCAAGTGCGGCTTCCGCATTTCGTCTCTCCGTCACGTCCCAATTGTTTCCGACGAGGCGATCAATCTCTCCCGATTGATCGTAGAAGCAACTCGCGAGTGCGGCGACGATCTTCACGTTGCCCTTTGGCGTGACGATTCGAAATTCCGACTGAAACTCGGGTGCTCGCGTACGAAAGGTGTAATCCAATTGGTCGCGCACACGAGGCGCATCTTCCGGGTGCAGATAGCTTTGAAACGACGGGTAGTCACTCTCAAAGCCCATCGGATCAACCTCAAAAATCTCGTACATCAGAGCATCCCAAACCAATTCATTTGTTTTAAGGCTCCAGTCCCAAACTCCGTACTTGCCGGCGCGTACCGCTAGCTCAAGACGCTCTTTCATTTTTTCCAGAAGTTGGTTCTGCTCAACCAAAAGCGACTCCGCGAGTTTCGACTGAGTCACATCCAGGGTGACGGCCATAAACCGGGTAGCGAGGCCATTGGCGTCGCGTTCGACAACTTGCCCGAAAGACTGCACCGAAATCCACGAGCCGTCGGCATGACGAAGTCGCTGAATTCCCTGGTAACTTTCGATTTCGCCACGAATGCACTTTCCAACCATCACATTTACCAACTCGCGATCCTCTGGGTGAACGAGACGCTCCCATGTCGTGACGGAGTCGAGCACCTCTTCGCGCCGAAGCCCAAGCATGGCCAACCACTCGTCACTGAAATGCACCACACCCGTTTGCGGAAACAGTTCCCACGTTCCAAGTCCACCCACACGCATTGCCAATCGAATTTTTTCGTGCGCGGTTTTCAGATCTTGATGGAGTCTGTATTCTGCATCGACGTTTCGCCCGATGCCGACAAAATTCCCGTCGGAGAGCCGAACGTTTGCCCAAGACGTGTAGATAAACTCGCCGTCTCTTTTCCGAGTCAGAAAATCTCGCCAGCCCGACTCAGCCCGCATCATAAAGTCCGAGACCTCTTGTCGGTGGTCCGGTTCTGGATAGAACTCCACCATCATATCTCGACCGCGCATCGACTCGAGATCCCAGCCAAGTTCAGCCGCCCAATTTGGATTGCACCAGAGAAACTCTCCGTCGCTATTAAAAAGTGAAAGCATAACAGGAATATTGTTGGCGATGGCCTGAAACCGCTCGGCCACTTGCTTGCTTTCCGCCTCCCTTTGAACGGCATCGGTGATGTCCTGAATCGAACCATAACAGCGAATGACTCGGCCATTTTTTATTTCCACTTTCGAAATGGCTCGCACCCACAGCAACCGACCTTTCCCAGTTCGCATTCGAAGCTTGAGGTCATAACTTTCGCCAGTGGTCATCAATCGTTCAACGGCCGCGCGCATCACTTGTTGAGATTCTTCAGTGAAATACGAAATTCCATCTTCCAAACGTGGCCGATAGGTGGACGGATCAACTTCGTGAATTCGATAACACTGAGGGGACCAACGCAGTTCATGCGTGTCCATGTCGATTTCCCAGCCACCGATGAGTGACGCCTGTTCGATCTGCTGCAAATACGATCGCGACATTTTTTCGTCAGTGATCTCTTTGCCCGCCGCCAGCAAGTACTCACCTTGCTTGGATTTGGAAAGATGCCAGCGCACCCACACCGAGCGACCGTCCACGCGGATCCGACTTTCAAACGGCTCGACCTGATGTCCCGACAAAGTCAGACGAACGTAAAATTCAAATTCCGATTGGTCATCGCTGTGCACGACATTGAGATGCGAGAGAGTGCAACCCTTCTCACCAAAATCGGTTCTCCCGGATTCCGCACGAACCGAGGCACAAAGACGCTCTTGCCAACGTCGGCTGTGAAGCTCGATCGAAAAATCTGGTCGTACAATCGCAAGAATCTCGACGGAGAACGCCGAGAGCTCATTCCATATCTGCATCTTCTGATTTTCCCCTGCTGTCCGCTAAGACACAGGAAGAAAAAGGCTTTCAGGCCTTCTTCTACACTTTGGTGCGGAACGCCACGGTGCCGTTTCGACTCGATTTTTGTCGAGTACCTGCGCATTTTGCGATATCAGCAAGGGGCGAGGGGCTTTTCGTCACCAAAAAGGCGGCGAAACTCGGCGCCACTGCAGTTTTTTGGCTGCACGGACCTTGCAAAGTCCGAGCACTGGAAATTGCCGCCGAATGGCGAACATTCGTTTTATTTCTTTAAGAGACCAGAGGGGGGACTCTTTGCACCACACCACGCGTTACAAATCATTCCGTTCAATCGCCATTGCGACCACCTGCACTCTGACGCTAGGCCTCACAGCCTGCACGAAACAACAGGAACCAACCGCATTTCGCCTGATTCAGCCAAGCGTCGACTGGCGCGCGATTTTTAGCACGCGCCCGACCGAAGACTCACACGCGTTTTTCTTGGTGAAGCTGAAGTCCGCGCCCTTGTTCACGGCACTCAGCACACAAGCGGGCACCCCACAAACGGACGCCAACCTTCTCAAGGCCGTCATGGCCGAACAAGACTCCCTGATCAAAGCGCTTGGTGAGCTGTCTTCGGAAATCAAGGTCATCTACCGCTACCGCATGCTGATCAACGGTGTGGCCATCGTTGCGCCCACAGCACTCGCGGAAAAAATTGGTCAGCTCTCTGGGGTTTCGCATCTCGAAAGCGCCGGGCATTTTTCTCGGCCGGAACTGCCGAAGACGGAGACCGAAGTTCAGGCGCTGACCAAGACGCTCGCACAAAGAAACTCGGTCAAGTTTATCGGCGCAACTGAAGCTCACAGCCAAGGAATCCGAGGCCAAGGCCTGAAAGTTGGAATCATCGACAGCGGCATCGACTACACGCACGCCATGTTCGGAGGCGAGGGCACCGAAGCGGCCTTTAAGGCCATCGACGTGGACCAACCATCAAAGGCGTTTCCGAATAACAAAGTCGTCGGCGGCGTCGACTTCGTCGGCAGCAAGTACGATTCGGGAGCGATTGAATTCGTGAACCGTGTTCCTACCATGGACGTCAATCCGATGGACGAAGGTGGGCACGGAACTCACGTGGCCGGAACCGTGGCTGGAATCGGCGACGGCGTTGACACCTACGACGGCGTAGCACCCGATGCGGCCCTTCACGCTCTAAAAGTTTTTGGTGCCGATGGTTCGACAAATGACACGGTCGTCATCGCGGCCCTCGAGTACGCGGCAGATCCCAACGGAGATGGTGACCTCAGCGACCGTCTCGACGTTGTGAATCTCTCGCTCGGCTCGGGCTACGGCAGCGCACAAGTGCTTTACGGCGAGGCCGTTCGCAACCTCACAGCCGGCGGCGTGATGGTTGTCGCGGCCGCAGGCAACAGCGGCAACGTTCCATACATCGTCGGTTCGCCCGGTGTGACCAGCGAGGCGTTCTCCGTCGCCGCCAGCACCGACGACATGGACCACAACTGGAAGTTCCGCGCGGTCAAATTTGAAACGAAGTCGAACCCCGAAATCCTCGTCGAAGCGATTGAAGGGGCGGTGACCAAGCCACTAGCCGAGAGTGGCACTGTAAAAGCGGCCCTTGTGTACGGAGGTCTCGCAGACAAGGACTTCTCCGACGAATTCAAAGCCTCACTTGTTGGCAAGATCGCATTCCTCGATCGCGGTGCTGTGGCCTTCACCGACAAGATCAAACGCGCGGCTGACGCCGGCGCGATTGGCGTTGTCATGGCCAACAACCAAGAAGGCGAACCGATCGTGATGGGTGGAGACGGTGGCCCTTTCACAATCCCGGGAATCATGATCACCAAACAGCTTGCGGATCAGCTGAAAGAAGAAATGAAACTCGGTGACGTCGTGGCTGAACTCACAAGTCCCCTCATGATCGAAAAGCCCGAACTGATCGACACCATCACGAGCTTCTCGTCTCGTGGTCCACGCTCGGTCGACGGCGCTTTGAAGCCCGAAATCACAGCACCTGGCGAAAAAATCGTCTCCGCAAAAATCGGCGGTGGAAAAGTTGGAACACGTATGTCGGGGACTTCAATGGCAAGCCCTCACATGGCTGGCGTGATGACACTCCTGAAACAGAAATATCCAAACTTGTCGCCGCTTGAACTGAAAGCTGTCGCCATGGGAACCGCCAAAACCGTCGTCGGCACAGATGGGAAACGTCAGTCCATCAGCCGTCAAGGCGCAGGCCGCGTGCAAGTCATGCAGGCACTAAATGCACACGCGTTCGCACTGCCATCGGCGATCTCCCTTGGCGAAATCGCGGTCGAATCGGTGAAGACCATGGGCCGCAAGATCGACGTAAAAAGTCTGCTTGCGACGGACGAGGACTACCTTGTGGAGCTTCGCGAAGCTTCTCCCGAGCTATCCATCACAGGATCACCAACCAAGGTGAATCTCAAGGCAGGGGCTTCACAGTCTCTCGACTTTCGCTTCACGGTGAATGCGTCGACTCTAAAAGACACCGTGTCCGAAGTCTCGGGCTTGGTGGTGCTCAAGAAAGTCGGATCAGAAGACGAAGTGTTGCGCATTCCCGTACTCGCCGTCGTCAATCGTGTCGCCAATCTGCAGCCGACTTCACTTGTGGTTCGCTCTACCAGCAAAGCCGACAGCCAGGGCGCAGTGGTCGACCTGACTCTGAAAAATACTTCGAAAAACTCGGGCGAAGCTCTGCTGTTCAACAAGATTGGCCAAGATCCTCGCAAAGAAGATCCAACCCTTGATCCGTTCCGTTCTCGAATTTGTGACCTCGCGGAAAGTGGCTATCGAGTCATCGAAAAAAATGGAGCTCCGGTTCTGCAGATCGCAGTGAAGCTCCACGAACCAATGACGACATGGGATCTCTGCGAAGTCTCTGTCCTCATCGATCGCGATGGCGACCACGAGGCTGATCAGGAACTGGCAGGGCTTCGCATGAAATATGTGAGTGGCCTCAGCGGAGAAGAGTATGCAAGCGTGCTGCTTGACGTGAAAGCGGCTCGCGAGATTCGCGCGAAGTATGAAGCCGATATGCTCAAACCGAAACCGACGCCCGAGCCTGGCACGACGCCAGCCCCCGCGCCGACTTTGAGCTACGCACCGGCGATTGTGGCTCTTGAAGCCATGCGTGCGATTGAAAACTCGACGCTTGCCATCTTGGAAACCCCAGTCTCCTCGCTGAACCTGACTTCGCAAGGCACATTGGCCGTGCGGATTGCGACCAGCGCACAAACTGGTTCGGCGATCGAACCGGACGACTTCCTCGCGAACAACCCCAAACGTTGGCGCCAGTTGAACTTGCGCGCACAGGGTGCGGCGTATGTCGGACTTCCCGAATCGATCAGCGTAGGAGCTCAAGAGACAAAAACCGTGTCCTTCACCAAAGGTGCAGGAAACGAATCACTTCTGATCTTGTTGCCAAACGGCCGACCTCTTTGGAACGGCCTTGGACGTGACGGTCAGAGCCAGACCGTCAGTCCGAAGTACAAAGTCGATTAACAGGATCGACTAATTGCCGAGGCCGTGAGCGCCCGATTCGCGGGTGCCTGCGGCCGTCATTTCGATGAAACGTGCGCGCTCGCGAATTTCCGGCACGGTCGTCGCGTTGACATAGCTCATGCCGCTACGAAGTCCGCCGGTGATTTCCAAGACCACATCGCGAACGTGACCTTTCACATTCACAAAACGGCTCTCACCCTCGGCCGCCATTCCGGTAGGCACACCACCTCGCCAAGAAACCTGCGCCGCTTTTGAAGCCATGCCTCGGTACTGTTTCATGCCACCTTTGAGTTCACCCGGAGTCTCTAAACATCCCGAGAGCATCGAACCCAGCATGACCGTGCTTGCGCCTGCCGCCATCGCTTTCACGATATCGCCTGACGTGCGAAGTCCACCGTCGCCAATGACCGGAACTCCCATCGTCTCTAGTGCAGACACACACATGGCAATGGCGGTCAGCTGTGGAACTCCGCAACCCGTGATGATACGAGTCGTGCACATCGATCCCGGCCCGATCCCCACCTTCACAGCATCTGCGCCTGCCTCGGCAAGCTCGAGCGCCGCCTCCGGCATCGCAACGTTGCCACCGATGACTTCCACAGAAGGAAAACGGTCCTTCAACCACTTGATGGTCTCAATCATCTGCACCGAGTGCCCGTGAGCAATGTCGACGACGATCACATTAGTTCCGGCTTCGACCAAAGCCTCAGCGCGCGCGCGCATGTCATCTCCGACCCCAACACTGGCCCCGATAACATGTGCTCCCGAAGCTTTTACGTCTTTTACGTTTCGCACTTGGTCTTCGATCGTCATGAATCGGTGAATCGGACCGAAGCCGCCTTCTTTGGCCATCGCGATCGCCATCGGTGCCTCAGTGACCGTGTCCATGTTCGCGCTGATCAATGGAATTTCGATTTCGATTTTTTTCGTCAAACGTGTTTTCAAATTCGGATCACGACGCGAACGAACATCCGAGCGATTGGGCAAAATCAATACGTCATCGAATGTCAGTCCGCGGCCGCGAAAGGGAACGTCTTTCCATTGAAAAGTCAGTGATGGCCCTTGCGACATATTTCCCCCTTGGCGAATGGCAAGAAACTCGCTAGGCCCGCATAGGATGTCAACACCTCGACTTCAGAATGGGCTCGATCGCAATTAGCCTCGGCATTTCGGCTAGACAATGCGACGCGTTTCAAAAAGGAAGGTGGCCCCCACAAGGGGTGGCGTGTCAGACTGGTAGGAGATGAGTATCACGGACCACCGCAAGCAGCACTTTTGTCGTATCCCATTTGAAAAGATCGAGATCCTCGCAGGTGGTGAAGTCTTCCTCTGCTGTCCTGGCTGGCTGCGTAAACCGATCGGCAACTTAAACGAGACCCCTTTGCTCGAGCTTTGGAAAAACGGAGTCGCACAAGAAATTCGTCAATCGATGTACGACGGGACGTTTCAGTTCTGCGACGACTCTCTTTGCCCACACCTGCAAGCGCTGGATACTGGCGCACCGCCCGCGATCTATTCGCCAATTGAAAATCGCGAACACCCGCGCTCGTCCTACATCGAAACTCTCATCTCAGGAATCGAAGGCAGCGTCCCCAACGGGCCTCGCGAAATCGTCGTGGGCTTTGATCTCACGTGCAATCTCTCGTGTCCGTCTTGTCGCCGCGAACCTGTGGTGTATCGCCCTGGCATGGCGGCTTGGCAACAAGCCGACAAGATGGCCGGCGAACTTATCGGTGCTTATCCGATGCTTCGCCGCTTGAAGATCGCCGGCAACGGCGACCCTTTTGCCAGCAGAATCTATGGGCGTATGCTGAACGCGCTGGATGCCGAAAAGTATCCCAATCTCTTTGTCACGCTTCACACCAACGGCCTCCTCTTCACGCCCGATCGCTGGAAAGAGCTGCAAAAAGGCCAAGCCAGCATCGACACCGTCGAAGTCTCCGTCGACGCTGGGTCAGCAGAAACTTATGCACTCAATCGACGCGGTGGAAGTTTCGAAACACTTCTCGAGCGTTTAGAATTTATCGGAGGACTTCGTCGCGATAAAAAACTCAAACGCCTGCTGTTGAGTTTTGTCGTACAGGCCAACAACTTTCACGAGATGAAAGACTTCGTCGAACTCGGTCGACGCTTTCACGCCGACACCATCATCTTCAGTCGTCTCAACAACTGGGGGACGTTCCCAGCGTCCGTGCTTGCTTCGCGCTCGATTCATCTCGCCGATCATCCTCGGCACCAAGAGTTTCTCGCCGCGATGGCCGATCCCGCCCTCGATGGGGCCGATGTGTTTTTTGGCAATCTAAGTTGCTTCCGTCCAAGTCTGCTTCGCACACCTCCAGCGACCCCCTAACGACGCTTTTCCGGCTTGATTCACGCGTCCAGTCGGGTCATGTGGTGAAGATATATATTAGCTATTTCAATATGTTACGGTCTTATCGAGACCGTCTCGTCCAGATTTCGAAATTTCCCGGCGACCCCATTGACCTACACATAATTTACTCCTAACTTACACCTTACTTACACATCATGCATCGCGAGGAGTTCGCCATGTCGCCAAGACCAACCCAAACAACGCCGCTCACCCCGAGAGAAAAGTCCGTGATGGAATTCCTCGAAATCTATGCACGGCTGCACGGCTTTGCGCCGACCTATCAAGAAATCTGTCGTCACTTTGGATTCGCCTCATTCAACTCGGCTCAGCGTTATCTGAAGCAACTCGAATCCAAAGGCTATATCTCTCTCGGTGGATCCAACCAAAAACGCGCGATCTCGCTCTTGCGTTCGGCCTCCGCCTACCAAGACGAAGTCGAAGATCGCACGGCCGGCTCCAATGTCGGTCCGTCTGCTGGCCCGTCCAATAGCCCGTCCAATGGCCATTCTTCTGCCGACACAGAATCCACAGAGGGCTCGTCAAATGTCGAAGCCTTCCAAATCCCCATGCTCGGTCGCGTTGCGGCCGGCGCCCCACTCGAGGCATTTGAGAGCGATGAGTTCATCGATGTTCCCGCTTCGTTGGTGAGACGCCCAGATCGCACCTTTGCTCTGCGTGTTCAGGGACAGTCGATGATCGAAGATGGCATCTTCGACGGCGACGTGATTCTTGTTCAACGCCAAAACCAAGCAGAGAACGGTGAGATCGTGGTCGCTGTTGTTCGCGGCGAACACGGGCCCGAAGAAGCCACCGTGAAGCGCTTTTTCCAAAAAGGAAAAGGTCTGACCAAAGAATCGAAGCACAGTTTCCGCGAGGCTCTTTCTGACTCGTCCGGAGGACCGCGAGGCGACTTGATCGAATTGCGGCCAGCTAACTCCACGATGAAGTCGTTTTGGTACTCGCCTGGCGATGTGCAAATTCGCGGCGTCGTCGTCGGACTGATACGAAAGTTTTGGTAGCGACACCGCGCAGGCCAAGCCGTTTTTAGACAGTAGTCCCTTAGACCGGACATAGAACGAAGCAGAACAAGACACAGCACGTATCGTGTTTAACCACACGAAAAGGATTTCTTTTGTCTCAAGCAACCGCAACTCAGCAAAATGACCTCACCGATAAGCCCGCGCATGTGCGCGAGCTTATCGCGAAGTCTTTGGCGGAACGCGGTCACAAGTTGGTGGCGCACGATGAAATTCGGCACGCACCCGGGCTTGCGACTGGCTGGTTACAATTCGACGAGTTTCTCCTGAGCGGTGGATTTCCCTGTGGAGAAATCAGTCTTCTCGAATCTCCAGCGGGACTCGGCGCAACGACGCTCTGGCTCGACACGGCAAGCGCGAGTCAAAAAAGTGGAAACCGCGTGGCATGGATCAACGCCATCGGTTCCTCGGACGCCTCTCACAGCACGACACTCCATCCAGCGACCGCCAAACAGCGCGGCCTCGATTTACGCAAACTTCTCTTAGTGGATTTGCCAGCAGAATCCGAAGGTTTCAAAAAACGCCTCTGGGTTCTCCAAGAGATTCTCACAACTCGTCTCTTTTCCCTTGTCGGCTGCGACCTGGGCGATGTGCCACTTCCTTTGCGCGAAGCTCGCTCCCTCCTCGCGCAGGCAC
>CAKQVW010000082.1 GCA_934277865.1 uncultured Pseudobdellovibrionaceae bacterium
GTGATCCAAGATGCCATTCAGAGCTACACGTTGGGAGAAGACTGCAGGGCCGTTGCCGAAATCGTCCTGCTGAAGCAGGCACCTGCCCTCATGCGATGGAACGCACAAAGCGAGGATCAGTTTCTCGCCCGAGTCTACACCGCCACCCTCGAACGCGCATTTGATGATCCTGGATTCGTCTATTGGACACACTGGTTGCGTGACGGCGGCACACGCCAGTTTGGTTCGCCATCTTTATAAGACCGGCCTTGGGCGAGAGGTCGAGCTGGCCGGGCTTCACTACCACATTCGAGAATTTGATGCCTCAAAAGGGTCCGGAGCGCACTCGCGAGCACGTGTGATCCTTGCGTCAGCCGAAGCGTCGACCCATACTGCTGCTTTCACTCCCCGACAGTATGTCGATTACGCCGCCAACGTTTTGAAAGCGAACCCCGATCAGGCGATTCGCTCACACATGGCCAAAATGATCACAGAGGGAAAACAAACCCGCGCTCAGGTGGTCGAAGATCTTATCACGTATTTTTCCAAGCTCGGCCCAAGCTTCGGCGTTGAGAATTGAGGGCTCGCTACGAGATCACCCGCAGACACGGACGATGAAGTTCTCGAGCCAGATATGCGAGACAATCGGTGAGGTCTTAAGGGCTTTGTCGGTGTCGTAGAGGGCTTCCAAGGTGTGATCGACTTTCGACATCGACCAGAGCCGTGCTTGTTCGGCGTAATCGCGAACAAAAAATGGCGAAACGCCAGCGCGCGCCGCCAGGCGCTGGCCAGAAAGACCTTCACGCAGGCCCTCCATCGTGGCCCGCAAGATTCGCACATGTCGAGCGACGAGCGCGATGATGCCGATTTCGTTTTGACCTTGATCAAGAAGATTTGCCAGGCAGTAAAGCGCACGCGCCCGGTCGTTGCGCCCGACCGCGTCCGCAAAATAAAACACGGTCTCTAACTTCACGCGAGACGCAACCTTCATCACGTCATCGACACTTGCTTCGACGACTTTCTTCGCGCGTCCAGCCGGGCCAACGCCGTTTGCCTGCTGACCTCCGCAATAAATCGCAATCTTGCGAATCTCGCCATCTAAGTCGCTTAAGTTGGAACCCACGACCTGCTGCAAAGCCGCTGCCGCCTCTTCGCCAAACTTCACGCCATGACGCTTGGAAAGAAAATCGATCCACTCAGGGATTTGATTGTCGTAAGGACGTTTGCACTCAAGCGCGACACCGGCCTCGAGAAGCTTCTTCCAATGCCGTTTCCGCTTGTCGATTTTGTTGGCGACACAAACCAGGACCGACCCCTGCAACGGTTTATCGATAAATGGCTGCAGCAGTTCCCATTCTTTGTCTTTTAACTGGTGGGCGTTTTGCACAACGACCACGCGGTTGGGAGACATCATCGGCAGCGTTTCGATGGCATCGCGAACCCGCGCGACATCGCAATCGGCGCCATCAAAAATGCTTAAGTTGAAATCGCGCATGCCTTCGGGCACCAGCGCATCGACGACCTCGTGCCAAGCACGATCGGCCAAAAAACTCTCTTCGCCAAAGAGGCAGTAGAGCGGCGCAAACTCTCCTTTTTTGAGAGTTTGAGAGAGTCTGTTATAGGTCCATTCTGACGCCGCCAAGATCGTTCTCCGAGCCCAAAAAATCTATCTTAGAAATTTTCCGTCAGTCGCCCGTAAGCTTCCGACATCAAATCCACGGCCATCGCACTTATGTTTTCATGGCGTGCACTGTGATTGTAAAGCGCATTTGCGCTATTCAGGCCTTCAATCCCGATCTTTGGCGCAAGGTAGCTCTTCTGAGTCGAGAAAGCCTCGCTCCAAAGCGCCTGACCATCGGAAAGACGACGCAAAATCAAGCGCGTCGACACCGTCACCCGATATTCCGTGTTAAGGATCGTGCCCGGTGGAACCAAGCAGACTCCGGTCGTACCGCAAGACACCTGGTTGGCGACTTCGTACTGCACCTTTTCAACAACACCTTCCAACACAACCTGGGCATCGGACTTCGGCACCACGCGCGCGATTTGCGAGCGCTCAAGTTCACGAATGATGGCGTTGGTGAACGGAACTTCGATCCCCACCTCCTGCGTGGAGTTTTTGAAGACCGGGATTGAAACCAGCTTGTAACCTTCTGGCAAACGACGTTCGCCCGTCCCGATCGAATACGCGCAGCCACTGCTTAGTCCGATCAGGCCGGCGGCCAAACAGCCGGCCAGACCAATTCGGCCCATGCAACGGACAAGTGATGCGAGAATTTTTTTTCGAGCCGAGCCAGACATGAAAGCATCGTGGCCGATGACGCTCCACGCATTCAAGATGAACGAGGAAAATGAGCAGTGATTGGACAGTCTTGAGGCTCCCGTTCTAAGTTCGTGAGCCATGTCGCTCACCACACGTGCTTCCAGCTCGCAACCTCTCTTGATGACTCCCGGCCCAGTTCCCGTTCCACCATCGGTGCTCGCGGCCTTAAGTCTCCCAATCGAACATCACCGCACACCGGGCTTTCAAAAATGTCTGGAATATGTGCTGGCAGAACTTCCCAAGGCCTTTCAGACCAAAAACCGCGCGTTTCTTCATGTCTCCACTGGCAGTGGCGGCATGGAGTCCGCACTTGTGAATGTCTTAAGTCCCGGCGACACCGTCGCGTGCGTTGTCAGCGGAAAATTTGGCGAACGTTGGGCGGAGATGGCGGATGCGTACGGAGCAAAAACCGAGCGCTTCACGGTTGAATGGGGCGAGTCGGTGTCGGTCGAAAAATTTGAAGCGTGGCTCGCGGCGCTAAAAAAATCGGGCCGCCCTCCTCAGGTTCTGCTTTCGCAAGCCTGCGAGACCTCAACGGGGGCCTTACACCCGATTCGCGAAATGGCGATGGCACTTCGTCGCGTCTTACCTGAGACACTTTTTCTTGTTGATGCGATCACGGCACTCGGCGCGCTTCCACTGTCGATGGACGATTGGGATCTCGACGGCGTCGTGGGCGGAAGCCAAAAGGCCTTCATGCTTCCCACCGGACTTTCCTTTGTTTCTTTTAGTGAGCGCGCATGGGCGAAAATTCCTTCGGCAAAAGCTCCACGATTTTATTTCGATATCCGTGACGAACTTGAAGCGAACAAACGTGGTGAAACGGGATTTTCCTCAGCCGTGCCACTGGTGAAAGCCCTGGAGGTCGTCTTACGGGAAATTGACTCCATGGGAGGCTGGGGCGCCATTCACAACCGAATCGCCGCGCTCTCACGCGCGACACGTACGAGCCTTGAAGCCTTGGGCTTGCCAAGTTTTGCGAAGCTTCCCTCGCCCAGTCTGACGGCCCTGGTTGTGCCCAATGGCCTCGACGGGCAGAAGTGGCGCAGCAGTTTGGAAAAGGACCACGGACTTGTCCTGATGGGTGGACAAGATCAGCTAAAGGGCAAAGTGCTTCGTGTTGGCCACATGGGCTACATCACGGATGACGATCTCCTACGCGCCCTACAAACCATCGCTGAGACATCGGGCACGACGGAATCCAAAGACGACGCGCTCATCGAAAAAGCCATGAGTCACGCGCGCGAAGTTCTAAAAACGGCTCCACTTCCCTGGCAGACGAAATAAGAAGGCAGGACATGAAAACTCGAAAACAGAAAATTCTCGTCCTCGATCGCCTCTCGGCGGAAAGTGTCGCCTGGTTAACGGCGCACACCGAACACGACGTGATGACACTTGCGCATGTGCGAAGCCTCGAGGAGCTGCAAACGCATGCCGCTGAGCACGCCCTCGACTTGACCGACGTCGTCGCCCTCATTGCACGAACCAAGTTTCGCCTCGACGAAAAGGCGCTTTTGGCTCTTCCGGGTCTCAAGGCGGCCGTGACGGCGACGGTTGGCTTTGATCACCTCGATCTCGCAGCTTGCGTTGCACGACAAGTGAAGCTTGCACACTGCCCGGATGCCCACTCGGCCTCGGCCGCAGAACTCACCTGGGCTTTGCTGTTGGCGTGCGCAAAAAAACTCCGCGCGGCCGACGCCGTTGCACGCGCACAAAACTGGAATCGTGATCCACTCATGGGATGGCAGCTCGAAGGAAAAACCCACGGCGTGATGGGGTTTGGCCGCATCGGGACTCGCGTGGCAAAAGTCGCACGTGCGTTTGGTATGCGAGTCGTGGCCCACGACCCCTACCGCGACAACGCGTGGTTTGAAAAACACGAAGCCGAGCGTGTGGGTGTCGACGAGCTCTTTCATCTCTCCGATAGCGTGAGTATCCACGCCCCGCTGACTCGCGAAACCAAAGGCCGCGTCAATCGGATTCACTTTGATATGTTGCGACCCGATTCGATCGTGGTGAACACGGCCCGCGGCGGAATTTTGAAAGAAGACGACCTGCTGCTGCACCTCAAACAAAAGGGGCACGGGGCCTTTGGTCTTGACGTCTTTGGCCAAGAGCCGCTGAAACCGGGTTCCGACTTTCTGCTCTACCCGCAGGTGGTCCTAACACCCCACATCGGAGCGACCACCATCGAGGCCTTTCAGGCGGTTTCCATGGAGGCCACGAGGAATTTGGTGGGTTTGCTAAGAAATGAGGCTGTTTCAGCCCCCCTCCCCCCACGTGAAGAGTGGTTTCTGGCCGTTTCTGAACTTGCGGGAACGTCACCATTCTGAGAGTTTAACAGCCCTATGGCAGGCATTGTAGTTGTCGGCGCTCAGTGGGGCGACGAAGGCAAAGGTAAAGTCGTTGATGTTTTCTCCGCACACGCGGATCTCGTTGTTCGCTACCAAGGTGGCGCGAACGCAGGTCACACGCTTGTGGTAAACGGAGTGAAAACCGTTTTGCACCTCATCCCATCTGGGGTGCTTCACCCAAAGTGCAACTGCATGATCGCACCCGGTGTTGTTCTCGACATCGAAGAGGTCGTCAAAGAGATCCGCGACCTCAAGGCCGCAGGTGTTTTGACAAACCCCGAGCAGCTGAAAATCTCCGACCAGTGCACCGTGCTTTTGAGCTATCACCGAAAACTCGATGCAGCTCGCGAAGTGGCCGCCGGCAATGAAAAAATCGGTACCACAGGTAAAGGCATCGGCCCTGCTTACGAAGATCGCGCTTCTCGCAAAGCGATCTTGTTTGGCGATCTCTTTGACCGCGAGCGCCTGAAAGGCAAACTCGAAGCCTCACTGAAAGAAAAGAACTTCCTTCTCGAGCAGTTCTACAAGCAAGAGCCCGTCGAAGTTGAACCGCTCTTTGGTCGCCTCGTTGAGCTTGCGGCCGAACTCGAGCCGTATCGCTCGAAGGACACGTCGCTTGTCGTCCATCGTGCGATCAAAGCTGGCAAAAAAGTTTTGTTTGAAGGTGCTCAAGGCACGATGCTGGATCTGCTTCACGGCACCTATCCTTTCGTCACAAGCTCGTCGACCATCACCGGTTCGGCCTGTGTCGGAACGGGCATCGGCCCAAGTGTCATGCAAAAGATTGTGGGTATCACAAAGGCCTACACGACTCGCGTTGGTTCGGGTCCGTTCCCGACGGAAATGAACGAAACGTTAAGTGAACGTTTCCGCCAAGAGGGTGGCGAGTTCGGTGCAACCACGGGGCGTCCGCGCCGCTGCGGCTGGCTGGATCTCGTGGCGCTTAAATACGCGATTCGCGTCAACGGGCTTACGTCGCTTGCTCTGATGAAGCTTGACGTGCTTTCAGGTCACGAAAAAATCGAAGTCTGCACCGCGTATCGCCTAGACGGTGTTGAGATCAAAGAGCTCCCTGTGAATTCCAACGATCTCTCGCGCGTTGAACCCATCTACCGCACACTCAACGGCTGGACCGAAGACCTCCGCAACGTGCGTGCGATTCAGGATCTTCCGCAAGCCGCGCGCGACTTCATTCAGTTCATCGCGACTGAAGTAGCAACACCAATTGACGTCGTATCGGTTGGACCCGGTCGCGAACAAACGCTTTGGATAAAACCGCTCTTCTCTTAAAAGCTACCGGTTAAAAGGTCTACCCGTTAACCGGTAAGCCTGTATTCCCGTCCGACACTTCTTAGACTTGGACCACTTGGACTTCTTTCGGAATCAATAGCGCAGGACAAGCAGGCTTCGTGCGCCCGAATAAACTGGAGTCCGATGAATCGTCGGCGAAAGCTTCGCGTCCTGACCATTTGCGGAGGTGCCGAACAAAATAAGTGCGTGGCCCTCTGGAACGACGAACGGCTTACAGCCCGAGCATATCGAATTCCATTGGTCGCCGACGCCGGTCGCACTTTTCGCTAGCTCAAGCGGCACTCCGCCAAGAACTTCAGTGCCAGGCCCCTTAAAGGCCAAGGTGACCGAAACACCACCGCCATCCAAGTGCCACGCATCAAAATCGACCGACCTCTGAGAAGCCAGGCCCACACGCAAATTCGCGTATCCTTCACCCAGTCTCAGCCAATCCGCGCGGCTTAGGTTTCCGGACTTCATTAACGTTCTATTGAGACTCGATTGAATCAGCTCACGAAACCACTTTTGAATGGCCTCCAATGAAGCCGACTGACTTGGGAAGGCGTCTCTTGAGGCGAATTTATTGTTCTCACGAAAGAGAATATTTCCTTGCATGAACTGCGAAGCCGAGTTCTCGGGAAGAGAGGCGCTCCAAAGTCTGGCGAAGTCCAAGCCAAAGATCTTCGATAGATCAAGAATCGCGTAGGATTTCGTCTTCTCTAGCTGAGCTTCAATTTCCTTTGAGAGTGCTCGGTAAGCTCTAGACCCAGGTTGCGGCAATTTCGCCATAAGAAGTCGAGAGTCCTGGAAGTTCAAGAACTGCTCGTCGCAGGATTTCGCGTGCGCAAGGCCCTGCCCCAGCATCACGCCGATCAGCATCACACCGATACTCGCCAGCCGAAAGCTTGGGTTAAAAAGAAAGCGAACCGAAACCCATTTCATGCGGATCGTATAATAGCCGAAACCAAGCTACATTTCACATGTAGAGAATTAGTCAAAGTGCCGTCTAGCGGCACTGCTCCCTTAAGGCCTCAATAAGGCGCGTGATGCGAAGTCGTCGCTCGGGGCTTTGACCATCCTCCACACACCAGGCCGCGCTTAATCAGCCATACGCGAAGGCGAAATCCAAAATCCGCCTGGGCTCTAGGCTTAAGTGTTTCGAAAAAACCTCGCAGGTCGCCTGAATTCTCCCAGGTGACTCCACAAACGATGGCAGATCGTCGGGGTTAAAAAACGTGTTGGCTGTATCGTAGGTGCGCTCGCCCAAGAGGCCGTGGGGGTCGATGGCAACCCAGCCGCGATCTTTGCTTTCTAAGATATTCGTGTGATGAATGTCTCCGTGCAGGACGCAAACATGGTCTTCCGTTTTAAGCAGATGTTCTGCAACTTCGGCCCCTTTGACGAACAAAGAATCCGCCGCAGGATTGGCCGCCAAAGCAAAAAGGGCTCGGAAGTTTTCTCGCATCGAAGTCAGTTCGGGCACCGGGCCTTTGGGCATTTCGTGAGATCGCGCATGAAGCTTATTAAGAACGGCACAGGCGATCTCGGTCGCCTCAAGATCGTATCCTGTGTCACAACCAGAGCCATGACCAGAGTCATGACTGGCCCAAACCAGATCTTTTAAATGGCGACCGGGCAGGTGCTCTAGCAAATGCGCCCCCTCGTCAGCCTTATACAGCCTGGCGGCCCCGACTCCGCCAAAGTACTCAAGCGCTCTGGCCGCCTTCGCCTCGTCCTTTCGCCCGAGCGCGGTCAATACTTTTAAGATGGCGACTTCGCCCTGAAACAGAACCTGATAAACGTGGCTTGTCGGCGTCTCGCAAAGCTTCGCGGGGGCCGCTAAGTCCCACTTCGTAAGGTACTGATCCGGCGACATCGCCTTAAGCTCCTGCTTTAACTGTTAAAACCAACCAGTTCTTTCAATCCACACTCTAATTTGAGAGTTCTTTCTCAAGGAGTATGGTAGGGTACCGCACAATGAAATTTTCTGATCTTGGTCTTTTAGAGCCTATTGAACGAGCTGTCCACGAATCTGGATACACCGAACCAACCCCCATCCAACAAGCTGCGATCCCGCACCTCTTACAAGGTCGTGATCTCTTGGGATGCGCGCAAACCGGAACAGGAAAAACGGCGGCCTTCGCCTTGCCGATCCTGCATCAGCTTGTGCGCTACAACCAGCGCCCAGCGCAGAAGCAAACTCGCGCGCTGATTCTGACACCCACTCGTGAGCTGGCGATTCAGATTTACGACAATTTCCGCGCTTACGGAAAACACACAAAAATCCGATACTCCGTGATCTTCGGTGGCGTAAGCCAAGTGCCTCAGGTGAAATCTGTCGCAGGCGGTGTTGATGTTTTGATTGCGACTCCTGGTCGTCTCTTGGATCTCATCAATCAAAAGCACCTAAGCCTTCGTTCGCTTGAGATCTTTGTTTTGGACGAAGCCGATCGCATGCTCGACATGGGTTTCATCCACGACATTCGAAAAATCATCGCGATGCTGCCTGAACGCCGTCACAACTTGTTTTTCTCGGCCACGATGCCGCCCGACATTCGCCGCCTTGCCGACACGATTTTAAAAGACCCTGTCAGCGTGGAAGTCGCCCCGGTTTCGAGCACAGCCGAGCGCATCGACCAAAAGGTCATGTACGTTGATCGCAATCGCAAAAAAGATCTGCTTCGCCAAGTGATGCAGGATAAATCACTTAGCCGCGTGATCGTCTTCACTCGGACCAAGCGTGGCGCAAACCAGGTAAGCGAAGTCCTGGAAAAAAACGGCATCAAGAGCGCTCCAATTCACGGAAACAAATCGCAGTCTGCTAGACAAAAAGCGCTTGAGGCATTCAAAGCCGGACAGATTCGTGTGCTGGTCGCAACCGACATCGCCGCTCGCGGAATTGACGTCGACAACATCACTCACGTGATCAACTTTGAAGTTCCCAACATCGCCGAAAGCTATGTGCATCGGATCGGCCGAACCGCGCGCGCCGGTGCCGAAGGCATCGCGATTTCGTTTTGCGACGCCGAGGAACGTGCGTTTATCAAAGATATCGAAAAACTGATCGGCCAACCGATTCCGGTCGATCGCTCGCAGCCATATCACTCGGACGACGTGGAAAACGCGCGCATGATGTCCAAAGGCAAAGCCAAAGCCGCCATCGAAAGCGCACAAAACCAACGCCGCCACAAACACGGCCGCAACCAGCGCTCCAAGGGCCCGGGCGGCCAGGGCGGCCACAGCGCCCAGCGTGGCACTGGCGGCGGCCCGCAACAAGCCACAGGCCCTCGCGGAAATTCGGCAAGGCCCGGCGGCAGTGCGACCTCTGCGCGGCCAAGCGGAGCTTCGCGTTCTGGTGGCCCATCACCGATCACGCCGCGCGCTTCGACAACTGCCAAGTCCACCATCACTCCAAAACCAGGAACGACCGCAAAGAGCACCGGAAAAGTCGGCAAGCTCTTCCGCAGCGTTTTTGGCGGCCGGAAGTAATTGATGTCGCAGATTTACGTCGACGCCGATGGCTGCCCCGTCAAAGACGAGGTCTATCGCGTCGCCGCCCGCTATCGGATCAAGGTGCTCCTAGTCGCCAATCAGCGAATGAAGACTCCGAACGACGACAGCGTCCAAATGGTCGTCGTCTCAGGCGCCTTTGACGCCGCTGCCGACTGGATCGTCGAGCACGTGCAAGCCGGCGACATCGTGATCACCGCCGATATTCTGCTGGCACAAAGATGCCTCTCAAAAAAGGCGAACGTGCTTGGACCTAAGGGAATCGAATTTTCCGAAGACAACATCGGCGAGGCCGTCGCAAATCGCGAACTCATGGAAAATCTGCGGCACATGGGAGAGCGTGGCGGCCCCGCGCCCATGGAAAAAAGGGACCGATCAAACTTCTTGGGCAAACTGGATCAAATCATCCAGCGCCTACGCCGCCAATCACGGCCGCAGGCCTAAGCGACGCGACTTGTTGTGAGTGCCCAACGAGACAAAACCGCGTGTGTCCTCGCACATGCTTTGGTGAAACACAACAGTCCCGGACTCTCATCCCCCAAGGCTGAGCGACAGCCAGCTTAATTTTATGGATCTTCGTGGAAAAATGTGGGTAAGCGGATAGCGTAGAAAGCCAGGGAACGCACTATTCCAGTTGTTTTATTGT
>CAKQVW010000083.1 GCA_934277865.1 uncultured Pseudobdellovibrionaceae bacterium
TTGTTGGCGGCCTCGTGCAGGAGCTGGACGATGGCGATCGAGAGCACGAGCTGCGGCAGGCCATGGGCGCGGAGCACGACGACGCCGGAGATGAGGCCGGCGAGCGCGCCAGCGACCACACCCACGGCAAGCATGGAAAACGGATCGGTAATGCCGAAATGGGCCGCCGCAATGCCTGCCCCGTAGGCCCCGGCACCAAACAGGGCGGCGTGGCCGAGCGTTGCCACGCCGCAATAGCCGGTAACAAGGTCGAGCGAGAGGACCAGGAGCGCGATCGCCGTGATGCGCGTCAAAAGCGCAAGATTGTTGGGAAACAGGAGATAGCCGAGTACGGCGGCGGCGAGGATGACGAGGACACCGATCGCATCGCGCATCAGCCGGGCGCGACGGTCATGGGTGGCGGAGAGGCTGTCGGTGTTCATGATGAGCGCCATCTCGCCAAAAAAGTCGCCTTGTCCGAGTTCGGCGAGGATGCGGCCACTGGCGATGATATCGACCTTGCCTCGAATCAGGAGATAGAAGTCCTTGTCGGTGCGCCCTTGCTCGACGACTTGTCTTCCTGGTGGAACAGTCAAAACTTGCCCTTCATTGAAGAAGAGACTGATGACCTCCTTGGGGGCCTCGCGAAAGAGTTCGCTCGAGGCGATGTACTGACCAAGCATCAGGCGATCTAAAAACGCGTCCGCATCGGCGCGTAGAGTTGGATGCTGGAGCAGGTCTTCCACGACCTTGCGTGGGATGGCGAGCACGCGCGAATCGGTCAGCGTCACTACATCGGCCGATCGTGGTGTGTTTGCGAGTAACGTGTTTTCTCCAAAGACCGTCGGTGCGCTGAGGCGTGTGACTTCTTGAAGGGCCCCTGTGGGTTGGCGTTTTTGGACAAGAACCTCGCCCTCGAGAAGAACAAAAAGCTCGTCGCTGAAGGTTTCTTGCACGATGACGTGTGTCCTTGGTCCGACCTTACGAAGGCTGGATTGGTGCACGAGGAATAGCAGGGTGTCCCGACCCACACCTTGAAAAAGCGGAATTCCAAGCAGGAAGTCCACCAGGGCATCGGCGTTGGGGATCTTCTCGGCCTTGGTGCGGCTTTTGGACTTTTGCACCAGCCACTTTGTTTTTAGCGGATGTAGAACGTTGCTGCCGATCATGCGCACGAGATCGTAGACGAGATAAAGAAGGCTTACGACAAGTGAGACCCCGAGGATCACGCACGCCAGCCACTCAGCAAAGATGCCGGCTGACCAGGCGGCCGAGAAGCTTGCAAGAATTTGCACATCATTTTTCGTGATCAACATCAGCAAGAGATTGTAGGCGACCATCGTCCACGTGATCGCCAGAGTGGAGTACGCCGTATATATCCCGGAGTCTGCCATTTTGTCTTTGCTTGAGAGCGCCAGCAGGCCGCGGTTTTTTAAATATGGCAGTAGCTCAATTGCCGAACGCTGGTTGTAGACGATGTTGAAGAAGCTGGAGAGATCGGACTTACGAAACGGATTGAGGTCGACCATGGCAAGCACGACGGAGACCCAGAACAGATCGTCGATGAGCGACCACCCCGGTGACCACGTCATCGCAAGCGCAGTGGCGGCGGCGAACACAAAGAAGTAGGACGAGGCGACGGCGACAAACGCAATCGCTCCGATCGCACGGCCTCCGGCCATATAGATCTTGTCGTCGTGGCTGCGAAGCGCCAGTGAAAAGAGGTTGAGCTCGAGGCGGACCGCACTGCGAGTGCCGGTCAGCAAAATGGCCAGCAGGGTTTTTAAAAGCGTTTTGGCCGAGATCAGGAGGCTGGCAGCGACAAAGAAAAACACGAGGCCTTTGACATAACTTCCGCCAAGGCGAAGGAAGTCAGACGGCACGTCAATGAGGTCGGCAAAAAAGACGCTGGCAAGAATTCCGAACGTAACCAGGACCGAGCCAATAGCGGCAACGAGGAAGGCGATCAAGTTTGGGTTGGAAATGGCTTTGGCTTTCCAGAGGTCAAAACCGAAGATTGGTCTTGTGAGCCAGATCGGTTCACGCTCAAACATTTCGGCGCGCGAGGCAGAGTCCTCAGTGGCCAGCGTCTCGGCGCCCTCGAGGCAGCCTTGCGTTTGAAGTTTTTGAAGAGTGCTAAAGAAGGACTTAAATGGAACACGGCCTTGTTGTTTGGCGAGTGTTTCGAGGATTTCCGGAATCGTCCGACTTCCATCAAGAAGTGGCAACATCTCGGCTGCAGAATGTGGAAGCGACACTTGGCGCGATCCGTCAGCAAGTTCAAAGAGGAGCGGAGCTTCGGCGCGCGCAGATGTCATGGCGGCAAAGGCTTGCCCGTTTTTTAGTCTTGGTCGCGCGTGCTGAAGAGAGGCGGGGTTGTTTGTCATATGGACCCCATTCTACAGAGAGGGTCATGGCGACGATCAAAGAAAAAGAGCGGTGGGTGTCGGAAAAATAATCGTGCGCGCGGTTGACGTTCGTCGGCGCTCCCGGTGCAATCGAGGCATGTCGAATTTCTTCACTGCTATCAAGGGAACTTTGGGGCGCGTGTTTGGTGGATCTTCGGAGTCATCTCCTCCTAAGCAGGGAGAAGGCGGATCTGGACTTAAGGCCGGCGGCCTGGCGCACGGTGCAGAGCCGCGGCGGTACAAAAGGGCCATTTTGTTAGTAGGAACTCAATCAAGCCTGCACTCGAAGTTAGCTTCGGCGATGGCGACGTATCGCGGTAAGACGTTTCCGGTTGTGGACTTAAGTCACACTGGGTTGGCCATGTTGCGAGAGGAAATTGCTGATCACGAATTGCCGGATGTGACAAAGTCCGAACCGATGTCGCTCACCTTGGGATTGCTTCCAAGTTTCACCGTGCAGGTGAAATTGGTCCGACACTCTGAACGGATTATGGCGTTTGAATTTTCAAGTGTGCCAACAGAGGGGCGGTTGGCGATCGATAAGTTTTTGGACCCGAAGATGATCGGTCTTAATATGCGTCCAGTCGATCGTGCGTTCTTCTCTCCTGGAGAGACGTTCTCGATTTGGTTTTGTGGACCACGCGACACGAACTTCTTCCTGTGGTTAAACGGCTCGCGATTGGAACGCGCGATTATTCAGATGGGCGAAGAGACCTTCGCATTGTTTCCTTCGAGCGTCTCTGGTGTTCGCTTTGTTCGACAGACCAGCGATGGAGCTGCTGCTGAAACTGACGCCGCCGTTTTGAGAAAATCCGTGCACTTTGCGCTGGATGTGGCGCTGCAAATTCACGATGGTGGCGAGGCAGTGAAGGGGTTGATCAAGCTCCTGACCGAGGCTGCAGATTCCCTTCCCTCCGGAAATTGAGGCGCAATCATGAGCGCCGAATTTTATGAGCTTCGCTATCGCGCGCAGTTTTTTGACACCGATGCCATGGGTGTCGTTCATCATTCCAACTATGTGCGCATCATGGAAATGGCGCGTGTGGCCTGGCTTCGCGAGATGGGCGTCATGCAGCTTCATATCCCCCATGGGCCAATGGTGCTTGGCGTAACAAATCTCAAGGTGGAATTTCGACGACCGGTTCGGTTTGACGACGAGATGCACGTGCGTGTGCAGGGACGGCTGGAAGGCACGGTATTTCGCACGCAATACGCTGTCTGGAGCCCAAGATTGAACGAATATGCGGCACTTGGCTGGGTGGATTTGGTTTTGATGAAGGCCGACACGCTTCAGCCAAGCCGGTTTCCGATGGAAATGCGGGCTCAGCTTCGAGAACTTCCTTGGTCCGACCGTTGGCCCGAATCGTAGCTCGTGACCTTTGTGGCGGGGTTTGTTAGACGAAGGCACCGTTTCAAGTTGTTGGATTCGAGTCGAAGGAGCAGTCATGGATCGTAACCTGGCATTGGAGTTTGTTCGCATCACCGAGGCAGCCGCGCTGGCGAGTTCGCGTTGGATGGGGCGTGGTGATGAAAAAGCGGCGGATCAGGCAGCTGTGGATGCTATGCGGCAAGCTTTCAATAGCGTGAGAATCTCCGGCACGGTTGTGATCGGTGAGGGCGAGCGTGATGAAGCTCCGATGTTGTACATCGGTGAAAAGGTCGGCCTTGAGGGGCCAGATGCGCCGAAGGTCGATATCGCGTTGGATCCACTCGAAGGAACAACGATTTGTGCGCAAGGCGGTGTCGGCGCCACCTCCGTGATCGCGGTTGCGGAGAGCGGTTGTTTTCTGCACGCCCCGGACACCTACATGGACAAGATCGCATGTGGCCCAGGTGCGCGTGGCAAGATCGATATCGATGCCTCGCCAGAAGACAACATCAAGGCGGTCGCCAAAGCGCTTGGCAAAGATATTTCGGATGTGACGGTTGTGATTCTCAATCGCCCTCGTCACGAAGCTTTGATTCAGACAGTGAGAAAAACCGGAGCCCGCATTCATCTGATTGGTGACGGCGACGTTTCGGCGGCGGTTGCGACAGCGATTGGTGATTCGGGAATCGACTTGCTTCTTGGAATCGGCGGAGCGCCCGAAGGTGTGATTTCAGCAGCAGCCCTGATGTGCATGGGTGGCGACTTCCAGGGACGTCTCAAATTCCGTAACGACGAAGAACGAAAACGTGCAGATCGCATGGGCGTCAAAGATCCGGAGATGGCTCTTCGCATGGCTGATCTCTGCAAAGGTCACGTCATGTTCTGTGCAACGGGAGTGACGACAGGGCCGCTCTTGCAAGGTGTGCGCTACCTTCCCGGGCACCGTGCTTCGACCCATTCTATTGTCATGCGTTCGGCGACGGGCACCGTGCGTACGATCGAGGCGGAGCATTCGCTTGAGAAAAAACCAAATGGCATGATTCACCACGTGCCACGCGCGGGAGTTTGAAACTGGCGACGCTGACTTGTTTTGAGTGTGGAAACAAGATCAATCTGGGATCAGCTCAGGTCCCAGGACGTCGTGATGAGTGCGACAAGTGCCGTGCGGACTTGCATGTCTGTAAGAATTGTCGGCACTATGATCCCAAGAGTTATAACGAATGTCGTGAGCCGCAGGCGGATCGCGTTCAAGAAAAGGACCGCTCGAACTTTTGCGACTTCTTTGAGGTTGGCCAAGGGGCGGGTGGGGTCTCTGAGCGGGACAAAATGCTGGCGGCGGCGGAAGCATTATTCAAGAAAAAATAAGTCAGAAGGAATGAGGTAGGAAATGGCAGAGGCTAAACACACGGAAGTTTTCAATTGCACGCCAAAAGAGTTCTTCCAGCTCGTCACCGACTATGAAAAGTACCCAGAGTTTTTGTCGGATGTAAAAAGCTGCAAAATCCTGAAGAGCGAACCCGGCGCAAAGCTCGTTGAGTACAAAGTTTCCGTGATCAAGGCGATTTCTTATCAGCTACAAACCAAAGAGGTGGAGCCGACTTTGGTGTCATGGAACTTTGTTGGAGGGGAAGTTTTTAAATCGATGTCGGGAAGCTGGACGATTGAAGAAGTCCCGGGTGGAAAGTGCAAATGCACCTATGCCGTCGAAGGCACGTTTAAGATCTTTGTCCCGGGGCCGGTGGCCAGCACACTGCTTAACGTCAATCTTCCCGCGATGATGGCGGCGTATCACAAACGGATCAAGGCGGTTTACGGCAAATGAGCGAGGACTCCAGCGATAAAAACGGAAAAATGGGCGACACGCTGAAGAAGATTTTTGCCACCGGCGTGTCGGCGGCCTTCATGACGGAAGAAAGCATTCGCAAACTTGTTGGCGATCTGCATCTCCCGAAAGAAAGCTTGAACCTTCTTTTACAAGGAGCAGCTCGGTCGAAAGAAGAGCTGATGAATCGAGTCAGTCGCGAGGTGATCTCGATTATTTCCAAAATCGACTTTGTGAAGGAAGCTTCGCGCTTTGTCGAAGAGCACAAGTTTCGCATTGTGGCCGAAGTTGAGGTTTTGCCAAAGACAGGAGCGACTCGGGCTGGAGCTGCAGGCGCAGCTCCGGAAGACAGTGGAGACGTATCGACGGCGAGCACTGGTGGGCCAGTTGCAGCGGGCACTCAGCTGGATCCCTCATCGAAGGTCGAGATCAAGTTCGGTCCAAAGTCTTAAGTGCGCTATCTATTCCGCTAGTCGTCTCAAGCCGGGACGAAAACGAGCCGATCTCCATATATGGGGATCGGCTTTTTCATGTCTTGGATCATCACACTCACATCGGCGCTCGCGCTGGTGATTTGCATTCGCGAAATCATGGCAATTGCCATTGACGTCTGGGAAGCCCGACGATTGAAAAGTCTCAATCACTGGCTGCGCGGTTCGGAATCGAGCCTGGAGGCGTACCTCGAAGACGACGAGACGGATCTGCATCGTCACTTCGCGGTGATGTCGGGTCTTGGGTTTGTTGCAGCGCTTGGGACCGTCTTTGGTTTCCTGACGCTCGGATTTTAGTTACCGACGTAGTTCTGCGATCGCAGAAGTTCCAATAGAGGTTTTGGCGTAAGCACGGTGGAGTCTGACATATAGGCTTCAAGAAAGCGTAGGGGGTCTGCTCCGGGCTCGGCGGCTTCGCGAAGGGCGAGCGACGCTTGGATCATGAAGCGCCACCAGGTGCCCTGTCCGGGGTCGGCAAGGTCCGTCTGCGCCATTTCTAACAACGAAGTCTCGAGAAAACCTTTGAGATTGTTCCCATTCCACTTGCTGTCGATTCGGAAAATCAATTGATCAAGAATCTGACGTTGCGCTTTTAGCTCCAAACGTTCGTCATCAAGTTCTTGCAGTTTCTCAAGCGGAGTTTCAATTTCGCGTGTGAGGATGTCCAAGGTTTGTGACTGGCTGAAGTCACGTTTTAAGCTCAGACGGGCGGCTTGAGTGAGGCTTTCTGCCTGGGCACTTTCGGCTTTTCGGTCGAGTTCAATGACCCGCTCGCGCCAAACGCGAACAGCCGCAATCGCCTGCGCCTTGGGCCCAAGTGCTGCGGGCGATGCGTCGGCCCGCATAGCGGTGAGAGAGAGGATCACGGGCATGATCAACGCAGATAGCAAGATGGTCATCCAAACGCGTGTCTGGAGCGGGTGAAGGTTTTTGAATCTGAATGCGGTGGCCGTCATAGAGGGGTTTTGGTGCAAGATACGGACAAAAGAGGTTCTACGGATTCCGTGGGGATTGTCGTGAGGAGGCTCCTGGCGTGGTGACGAACTTTTGGCCACATGGGACGTGTTTGAGGCCACCACAGTCGTTCTTGACCTAAGCTGGAGCGCCGAAGGATGTTGCCAATATGAGCGACGTGCCTAAGGGTCCATCAGCCAAACTTCGCCCGCTTGAGTTTCGCGTGTTTCGCGAGGCGAGTTTGAGTTGGTCGGCGAATTCGACCGCCGATGAAAAAGGCGAAGCTTTTGCCCGCCGCGTGCTGGCGATGGTCTCGGGCGGCGCTGACTCGATGGCGATGTTGCGGGTGTTGTTCAAGCTGCGGGACAAATTGGGTTTTGAACTCGAAATCTTGCATGCGCACCACGGCGACGACGATGAGCGGGGCGGTTGGCGCAATCAGGCGGCTCGTCTGGTCCAAGATTTCGCACGTGAAAACGGACTCGTGATCCATATGAGGAAGTCGGAAGTGGCGCTGTCGTCAGAGGCGGATTTCCGACGCTTTCGCTGGGAAGCGATTCAGTCTGTTTGGACTTCTGCGAAGCAGAATGGGGCCTCCATCACGTGTGTTGCATTTGCTCATCACCGAGATGATTTGCTGGAGACGCGATTGATTCGCCTGCTTCGAGGCACGGGTGCTCAGGGTTTGCGCGCGATGCGGCCTTGGGGGCTTGTGCGCGGCATTCCGGTTTGGCGGCCGTTCCTTACGACGGATCGGCGTGACCTTCAGCGATACCTAGTGGAATGCGGGGCGCGGGCAGGAGTTGATTGGGTGGACGATCCGTCGAATCAAGATGCCAAGTATTTGCGAAATGCCATTCGCCACCAGCTGCTGCCTCAAATCGAGGCGATTCGGCAAGGAGGTGTCGCGGCACTTACGCGCTCGCTGGAGGTGATCGTCGAGGAAATTTCAGACGGGCCCGGTGAGGAGAAGGTTCCTTTGGAGCCGGCTTCGCCGGCAAAGCTATCGCGTCGCGATCTGATGTCTCTCAGTCCCGAAAAACAACGTGCGAGATTGGGGCAGTGGCTGAAGCAGCGAGGAGTTGAGAGCTACTCACAAGCGCAAATCAAAGAAGTTCTCAAGCGGCTTGACACCGACCAAAGGCGACTCAGCTTCGAGGTGTGCGGTCGAGTCTGGTTGGTCGACGAGATGGTGGAAATTGTCGCGTTGCCCCAGCAGGGCCAATAGCTGGGGGAACGACGTCTGGATTGTCAGATTAATTTCTTCGAACCTTCGCCTCCTAATTGGACCTCAATTTGGACTTCTAATTGGACCTCGGGCGACGAAGTGTTACCCTGATGGTGGAGGCTCTCTTATGCGATCTGGTCAAAAAGCAATGGCGTTGTGGCTCTTCCTCCTCGTCATTTTGGTTGTCCTTTTCAACCTCTATTCGGGGCATCGTCCGGCCGCAGTAGCAGGTTTTAATTTTGCGAAACTCGAGCAGGCGTTGAAGGACGGCAAGATCCAATCGGTCACGTTCTTTCAGAACAGCCGTCAGATTCGTGGTGAAATCAAACCGGAGTTCGAAAAAGAATTCGGTGGCAAAACCTTTCAGATCGCTGGCAACACCGATGATTCGGGCTTCGAGCTGATTCGCAAATATGGCATCACGCCAAATTACGAAAACGAAGAATCGGCTGGGCTCTTACAGACGATTTTTATCAACTGGCTGCCGATTATTTTTATCGTCGTCATGTTTTTGTTCTTCATGCGCCAGCTGCAGGCCGGTGGTGGCAAGGCGATGAGCTTTGGGAAAAGTAAACACAAGGTTCTGACCGAGAACAAACACAAGGTCACATTTGCCGACGTTGCGGGTGTCGAAGAAGCAAAAGATGATCTCGTGGAGATCGTCCAGTTCCTGAAAGATCCGAAAAAGTTCACCAAGCTCGGCGGACGCATTCCAAAGGGCGTTTTGCTTGTTGGACCTCCCGGAACCGGCAAGACGCTGTTAGCGCGCGCTGTTGCGGGTGAGGCGGGGGTTCCGTTCTTCACGATTTCGGGTTCGGATTTCGTCGAGATGTTTGTTGGTGTCGGTGCTTCACGAGTGCGCGATCTCTTCGAACAAGGTAAGCGCAACGCGCCTTGCTTGATCTTCATCGACGAGATCGATGCCGTCGGCCGCCATCGTGGTGCCGGTATGGGTGGAGGTCACGACGAGCGTGAGCAGACGCTCAACCAGATGCTGGTTGAGATGGATGGTTTTGAATCCAGCGAAGGTGTGATCTTGATTGCGGCCACAAACCGCCCAGACGTATTGGATCCAGCGCTGCTTCGTCCAGGTCGTTTTGATCGCCGAGTCGTCGTGAACAAACCAGACGTGGCCGGGCGCCGCAAGATCTTGGATGTGCACGTGCGAAAAACTCCCATCGCAAGCGATGTCGATCTGGATCGTGTGGCGCGCGGAACACCTGGTTTTGCCGGCGCTGACCTAGAAAACCTCGTCAACGAAGCCGCCCTCAATGCGGCAAGAACCTCGAAGTCCAAACTCACGATGGCGGATTTTGAGTACGCGCGTGACAAGGTCATGATGGGTGCTGAGCGTAAGTCGATGGTGATCTCTGACGAAGAAAAAGAGAACACGGCTTTCCATGAGGCGGGGCACGCCTTGGTCAGCAAGATGCTTCCAAAGACCGATCCCATTCACAAGGTCACTATCATTCCTCGTGGGATGGCGCTTGGGCTGACGATGATGCTTCCGGAAAAAGACCGACTGAGTTTTTCAAAGGCGCAGGCGGAAAGTGAAATCGCCGTGTTGTTTGGTGGTCGTGCAGCGGAAGAATTGGTGTTTACGGATTACACCACAGGAGCCGGCAACGACATCGAACGAGCGACTGATATCGCGCGCCGTATGGTGTGTGAA
>CAKQVW010000084.1 GCA_934277865.1 uncultured Pseudobdellovibrionaceae bacterium
GACCAAGGGTATGCGTTCAAGCTGGCATCGCGACGGTCCAGACAATCGCTATTTCGTTCGACTGCACGTCCCGATTATCACAAATCCTGGCTGCATCTTCGAGGCGCAAGAGGGTGAAAACACCGAGGTTGCACACATGCCAGCTGACGGTTCGAGCTACATTCTTCGAGTCAATCGTATGCATCGCGTGAGCAACAACGGCACAGACGACAGGTTTCATCTGGTGATGGATATTTGGGACACAGCTGGCATCACTGCACATCACCGTTTCGACGGTTCACTGGAAGACCGCTAGTTCAGACATCGGAGACAACGTGTTAGATCTCAATACCCAACGTGCGGCTCGCATTCAAAATATTCTGCATCTTTTAGGAACTGCTGCCGCACTGGGCCTCTTGTTTTTCGCAGCTTGGACGACCCTGAAAAGTCACGATACGTTCGGCTACCTCGCAATGGGCCGCGCATTTTTTGAAAATGGTCAGTCCCTTTTCACCGATCACCTCAGTATCACCCATCAAGGCGAACGCCTGTTGCCAAATCCCTGGCTTTACTCGCTCATCTCGGGCGGTGTCGACTTTGCCTTTGGGCCAAATGGGCTGTTCTCGCTTTTTACCCTGCTTTGGGCGGTGCCCCTGCTTCTTCTTAGCGCATGGGCCTATCGTCGAAAAATCGATGGGCTTTCTGTCTTTGTCGCCACATTATTTTTGACGGCCGCTTTCCTCACTCGCGTTCAGCTAAGGCCGGAGCTTGTCGCGTACACGTTTTTAATCCTAAGTCTCCTCCTCGCAAACCGCTACACCCTAGATGGAAAATGGAAATGGGTAGCGGCAATGGGTGGCATTTTCGTCATATGGACTCAGTTTCATTCGACCAGCTCTATGATGCTTCCCATTTTTGGCGCGGCTTGGCTGCAGCGCCTTCTGACGGAGTTCAAAACCAAACCCAATGCACGAACGTCCATCGCGTTGAAACACGCCGGCTGGCTGATTGGCTTTTTTTTGCTGGGGTTTCTCAATCCAAACGGATGGCACTATCACCCCTTTGCACTCGCAAACGTCCATCAGAACGAATGGTATGGTCTCATCACCGAATACACCGGCGACCAGAAGTTTTCGACGCTCGTTCAGTGGATCAATCTCCTCGGCGGAGCGATGCTGCTCCTGCTGTTCTTCAATCTAGGGGATTTCTCAAAGGTCGGAATTCTAGCGGTTATGCTGTTTTATGCCCTGCAAATTCCGAAACTGGCACCACATGTTTCAACGGTGTTGGCAACGCTTGGGCTGTTGTATGTTAACGGCCGAAGTGATCCCAAGTTCCGGACGCCTTCACTCTGGAATTGGATGACGAAGTCGACTGAACTCGTTCGAATGCCGATCTCTCGCTATCTTCAATTCGGCGTCTTGATTGTTGTTCTTGGTGCGACCGCTGTCCAATTGGCAAAGCAGATCGAACCGCTGAGCCAAGCTTCGCTCCTCCGCGGTGCTCCGCTTGTCGATGAAGATATTTTTGCCGTCGACGTCGCCCAATACATCAAGGTCAATCAATTGGCGGGCCCGACGTTCTCAGAGCTAGGTACAGCCAGCTACCTCACCTACGCCGTTGGAGGCGGTATCACGACATACGTTGATCAACGGATTGGGATTCTGATTCCGAAAACGGTATTTGATAGCTACCGCGAGGCCATCATCCGCGAAAAAAATCTTGTCGAACTTTCCGAAAAGCACGGCTTCAAGGTTTTGGTCGGCTCCAATGGCTGGCCTGAACGGCTGATCGATACGGCGCTGCGCTCGCGGAAATTTTCGATTCTTTTCATCGGGCGCAGTCATTCCCTCCTGGTTCCCACAGAGTCAGGGCTCGGCTTCGACCAAATCTCGTGGCTCATGCACGATCCGGCCTGCTTGAAAGTGATTGATCCAAGAAAACTTTCTGAAGAGCGTTCTCGACTCGAACAAGACAACACACCCTCTGGCAGGGCTCTACACGAGATTGCCGACACCGCACTAAAGATCATTGAAAATAAAAACGTCGATCTGACCATGTTCAACAATCGACTTAACAATCCGCACGTCCTGCGCCTGGTGGCATATTCATGGCGCGAAGCTGGACAACCAGAGCCTTCTCTTCAAACGCAACAAGCGTTGAAAGCTCCGGCAAAACTTGTCGATTTTCTCGAATCTGCACTGGCACTGACGGCCGTAGGGACCAACGACATCGCAATCGATGCGCTCTTCAATTCGGGGCCCGACTATTACTTCGGGTCTCGACAAAAGGCGGCCCAGTTCCTCTATGTCGTTGATCTGGTTTTGCCAAAACTTCCAAAGGACACACCGACACCGCTCTGGCTAGACGGCCTGAGAAAAGCCTTGAAGGAAGATCCGGGTTCACCGGAAGCGGATCGATCTCAGCGGAGCTGTCGACCAAGAGCTTGATAACACTCTAGGCCTAGGTCCGAAGTAGGCGAACCGTTCTCCTTTGGCTTCGATATCTCATGTATTCTTATAACAAGAGATATCTATGAAAATCGTAGCGATTCAATCGAACTACATTCCCTGGAAAGGGTACTTTGACATGATCCGCGAAGCGGATGTGTTCGTCTTTTATGACGAGGTCAAGTACACAAAAAACGATTGGCGAAATCGCAATCTCATCTATCCCGCACAGGGCCCGCAGTGGCTGACGATCCCAATTGCTAAAGAAGCCGTGCACCAGCTGATCAGCGAAGTTTCACTGCCTACTTCGGGTGAACACGCGGGCTGGCAACAGCTGCATCACAAGACGTTGACCTACAGCTATCGAACGGCGCCGCACTTTGCTCAACTTAAAGAGCTGATCGACGAGGTCTATCTCTCGCACAAGTGGGAAAAGCTCTCCGAGCTCAACAAGTTCATCATCAAAACGATCTGCAATAAACTAGCGGTGCGGACCGAATTTCGAGATCTTTCTGAGTTTCAGGTTCCAGACGATCGCATCGGCCGATTGTTAGAAATGCTCACGCAGCTAAAAGCTAGCGAGTACATCAGCGGCCCGAGTGGATCTGGCTATCTCAAGGACAAAGCCCCGCTTTTTGAAGAGCGCGGAATCAAGCTACATTTTAAAAAATACCCCGACTATCCAGCTTATCCACAGCTAGGCGCGAAGTACGAATCCGGTGTGTCAATTCTCGATATGATCGCCCATCTCTCATGGGAAGAAATTCGCGCTCATATTTGGGATTTCAAGGCACCATTCGCGAAGAAGGCGGGTTGATATGGGGACCACGCCATGGATGTTATAGATCTCAAAGAACGTCAGCCCTTGTCGTCAGACTTTCTCGCCGAAACTCACTACCATCTGCAGACGCGTGGCTACAGCCTCCTGCCTAACTTCTTAAGTGAAGCAGAAACCACCGTTCTTAAAGCGGCACTGCTGAAGGCGATAGACGCCTACCAACCTACCGCTGGTGTTGAGCGCAGTTTTCAGGATCGCTATCAGATCCACGATCTATTGGGACAAGATATCTGTTTTGCCCGTCTTCTTGAAGATCCAAGACTCCAGCAGTTGGTGGCACCAATTTTGGGCCAATCGTGGATCATGTACGCGGCTACCTCTTCGTCGATTCCGCCTAAGGGAACAAACTACTCCAGCCGTCTCCACGTCGACTCTCCACGGTTTCAGCCGGGCTATGTGTTCAATTTGGGCCTGATCTGGACATTGGACGAATACACCGAACAAAACGGCCCACTTAAGGTGCTTCCAGGCTCACATCATTCATCGGAGACACCTTCTGAAACACTCTTCGAAAAAAATTGCGTGAAGGTTTTAGGACCTGCCGGAAGTTTGATTCTCTTTAACGCTCGAGTGTTTCACCGCACTGGCGAGAACCACACCTACAACTGGCGCCATTCCATGACAATGAATGCCTGCCGCTCGTTTATGAAACAGCGGATGGATTGGGTTCGCATGCTTCCGGACTCTGTGACCGGCCAGCTAAATGAACAGGCAAGACGACTCATCGGTTTTGATACGCGGCTACCAACTTCGTTAGAGGAATTTTTCTTGCCGGAAGACCAACGCCTTTACAAAGCCGGCCAGGGTTAGGCGCCATGAAAGTCGAAGTCAGCGTCGTCATCCCAGTCTATAACAACGCGGGCTCGCTTGAAGAGCTCACCCTAAGGCTAATCGCCACGCTCAGTGCGATCTGCCAAAGCTACGAAGTCATCTATGTCAATGACGGCAGTCGCGACACGTCGTTATCCGTGTTGCGAAAACTTGCTAACGTCCACCCATCAATCAAAGTCCTCTCACTTTCAAGAAACTACGGGCAGCACCCCGCGATTTGCGCCGGATTTGAACACTCTCGAGGCGAGTACACCGTACTGATGGATGCCGATCTGCAAGATGCACCCGAGGGAATCGAAACACTGATTGGGAAACTCAAAAGCAGCGATGCCGATGTCGTCTATTCTGTGAGAACTTCGGCAGATAAAAAACTCACCAGCCGCCTCACTTCGGTCGCTTACCACTATGTGTTCTCAAAGATCGTGAACACCAAAATCCCGCTGAACATCGGCACCTTCCGCGCATTCAATAGAAAATTTCTAGAAGCGATGCTTCGATTCGAAGAGAGCAACATCCTGTATGGACCGCTGATGTTTTATATGGGATTCACGTCGGCCTATGTAGAGCTTCCCTACAATGAGCGGCAACACGGGAAAAGCTCCTACACCCTTGCCAAGCGGTTAAAACTGGCAGTGAATTCGCTGGTAAGCTACACCGACATTCCACACAAGGCGTCGATCTGGTTCGGATCTAGCTTGCTGATTGCGAGCCTCCTCTACGGCTTCCTTGTCGTTCTTCAATACCTAGCATTTGGTTCGTCACTTCCAAGCGGCAGCACGCTGATCTTGTTGGTGCTTTGCCTGACACTTGGAAGCGTCATGCTGAGTCTCGGCATCATCGGGAGCTACGTGTTTCGTGTGTATCAAGAGGTTTTAAGACGGCCACGTTATCTCGTTCAAGAACGCATCAACGTAAGCCTTTCTGCAACAGGATCCGAGGCGGCCCATGTCTAACGAAAATCGCACCCGTGACGAAGCCTTAAAAGCGAATATCCACGTGCACGCGCAGCTGGCCAACACCGGCGAGTACAACAAGAGCCCACATTTTCGACCGGAGAATCAAGAGAAGGTACGAAAGATCATCCTGCGGCTATTGGGAAACCGCGATCTAACCCAGGCAAAGGCCTCTACGACAAAGGCCATCGACTTTGGATGTGGAACGGGTTTTATCATTCACCTCGTGCGCGATTTGTTCACCGAGGTTCATGGTGTCGATATCACCACCGATATGATGAAGCAGGTCGACCTTTCATCCGGCAACGTCTTCCTGCACGAGGACCTTGCTGAAAAGACTAAATTCGCTGACAACACCTTCGATTTCGCCACGGCCTATTCTTTTATGGACCACCTCTTCAACTATCGAGATTTTCTCAAAGAGGCGCATCGCGTGCTGAAACCCGGCGGCATTTTTTATTCCGACCTAAACCCCAATCGAGATTTCATTCTCGCCATGGATGTCGCGAACTCAAGAAAAGAACTCAGCGTCTCTCCCCTCGTTCAACGCGAAATACGAGGCGCGCTTCACAATGGCCAGTATTATAAAGAGAACTTCGGCATTGACGAAAAAATGCTGGAAAGTGCCGAGCCCGGCAAGTCATTTGAGAAAGGCTTTAGCGCGGAAGAGGTGTTAAGCACCGCCAAAGCGATTGGATTCTCCAAGTGCCATGTCGAGTTCGAATGGTATCTCGGGCAGGCTAAAATCATGCACGAACATTCCGTGAAAGAATCTGAGGCCATCGAGGCCTACCTGAACATGGTCTTACCTGCGTCGTCTCATCTCTTTAAATATCTACGCTTTGCGTTTGTGAAGTAGCCGCGCATGAATTCTACCGAATCGCTTTTCATTTTTGGAACTGGAAGTCTGGCGAGGCTCGCCTATCTCTACGCCAAAGAATGTGGCGGTTTTAAGATTGAAGGCTTTGTCGTTGACCAGCCAAATCAAAAACTCTTCTGTGATCTCCCTGTGCTGTCATGGGACACCTTCTTCCAATCTCGGAAACCCGATAGCTTAAAACTGTTTGTCGCTATTGGTTACAAGAGCATGCGAGGCCGCGCCGACGTGTTTCAGCGCGTTCGGCGCGACGGCTATCAGATGGCAAACATCATCGCTCCAGATTCGTATGTCGCCAAAGACTGTGCATTAGGGACAAATAATATCGTAATGCCAGGTACCGTGATCGAGCCCGGCACGAACATCGGAGACAACAATGTCTTTTGGTCGAACACCACGATCTGTCACGACACGAAAATTGGCGATCATTGTTTCTTTGCGAGCAACACCACCATTGGCGGCGAAGCTCATATCGGAAACCGAAATTTCTTCGGCTTCACTTCGAGCGTGCTCCATCACCGCCATATCGGCGACGACAACCTGATCGCCGCACAGGCCCTGATCAACAAGGATCTCGGCTCCGGCGGTCACTATCTCGGTTCCCCCGCCCGAAAAACGAAGGACATTGACCCGGCCAAAGGTGTTTGCGTCGACTAATCTGCGGAATCTATGGCGTCTGAAATGCAGTACCCTGCACCTCGGACAGTCTTCAAATATGAGACGGAAAATCCATGGTCGATTTTTCCTCGAAGCCTGTTGATGTAGACGTCTACCACATTGACCGGCCGGGAATTGCTCTTCCCATGCTTGTAGCGTGAACCGCAGAGCCGGCTGACCTCGCGTTCACACTCTTCCATAAATGCCTTCACCGCCGGCGGAAGCAGTGCCGAAATCAGCATATGCTGCGTGTCGATCGCTTTGTCGTCAAAACCTTCAAACTTGTTTTCGAGAACATCTTTGCGCTTCGCATGCTTCAAAGGCTCCCGCTGCTTGCGAGTTCGGAACTGAACAGGTACATTTCCCATGTCGGGTGGCTCCTTCTTTTGTGCTTCGTTGACTTGTAGTTAAGCCATTGAAAACACTTCTGGCTGAGCCACTCAACCTTCACATTCCAACTACGCTGTGGACATCCCCGCGACCCACACACCGCGCCGGAATCGAACTGCTCCGGTCGGCGTTGCTCCAGGCGCCAGAGGGGCCGAAGAACGCCCAGGAGTTGAGTCGGTTCCCTGATAAGACCGCCGACGTCCACTCAAAAATAGTAGATCCAGGTGAAGCATCGATACTAGGTCTTTGGGCACCAGGAATGCCCATGTCAGGAAGGACGAAGCGAACGCCGTTGACGTCGGCTAATTTGTAATCTTCACTCGTTGGTAAGCGCCAGGCCACCGCCGGGGTTGCATTCTTTCCTAAACGGCCTTTAGCGGCCATATAAGTACCCGCCCCCCAGTTCTCCCCCGCCGGCGCATTGAGGCCCCCAGCCTCCGCACAGTAACTCACAGGGCTTGCTGGCTGAAGAGACGAAGCCGCTCCTGGCGCACAACTGTAGAGAGATGCCGATGTACTCGCGATCGTAAACTTATCGTTAGCCGCAAAATTCGTCGAACCTTGCGTGATCGTGAAGCTGCAATAGTTCGCACGACCAAAGGTCACTGTAGAACCAGCAGTGGCCGTTAAACCACCAGCGGTGATTGAACCCCCACCGCAGTTCGCTCCAGATACAGTGAACGTGGTGGCGTTAGTGAACGTGATCGTGATGGCCTCATGGACCGAAGAAGATCCACCGGTGATGCTACCGATCGTTCCGTTACCTACGATCGGGGTGCCCGCAGCGTTATTATAAGACTGGTAGTAAGTCACCGGGGCCAATTGGGTGTTACCGCTCGCCCGACACCAATTCACTGCCGAAGAAACCGTAGAGCTCCATAAAAGACCTGTGCGTTGATCTTGCCATACTTCTTTATTGGCGCCATCTCGGACCACAAGCTTCCAGGTGCCTTGCCCACGGTTACACTGAGTTGCGCCATCCCACGTAGAGCTGGCAGGATTAGCCGTCACGCAATCAGCGATTCGTGCCGCTATTGTGGCTTGTGTGGTTCCGCAAGTCACCGAAGGGCGAGCTGCGTACTTGCAACTTGTTCCGAGATAACCATCATCATCCTTTGTTGCATCGGGAATATCTCGGTACTCATAACTGCCCGTTGTCGGCAAATTCGCGCCTGCATAAGTTGTATTTTCAGCGCTCAAAGAAATCTGATCCGATGTCGTTTGATTATCCATGTGGTTCGCCACCGGCACACTGCCAGGATCACGTAAAGCGCTAGATCCCATGGCGGTTGCAAAAGAGCCCGTAAAATTCCCTGTCACTCCAAAGATATCCACGCCAGACTTGATGTTACTCGCCAGAAGGTCTGCGTCTGTAAATTCGCACGATTTACCGTTGTAATAAGCATTGGGAAGGCTGGCCCCGACCGTTGTCGAAGCCGTGCCGTTGCTCCAATCAATCACGTTATTTCCAGAGGTGGCCGTCACGTATCGATTGGCCGCAGTCGAGCACTGGCCCACGTTCAGAGCATCATCCGTGCACGCGCTATAGGCCTCCGTCAGTGATCCCGCAACGCCAAAAATATTCGTTCCGGTTTTGATATTGGCCGCCACTAAATCAGCGTCTGTGAGCTGGCAGGATTTACCGTTATAATATCCATTGGAAATAGTTGCTGTAACGGTTGTTGTGGCACTTGCATTCGACCAACTCGTCACATCATTACCCGCAGTCGCCGTCACATACCGATTCGCTGCGGTTGAGCACTGTCCTGCGTTCAATGCATCATCCGTGCACGCGCTATAGGCCTCCGTCAGTGATCCCGCAACGCCAAAAATATTCGTTCCGGTTTTGATATTGGCCGCCACTAAATCAGCGTCTGTGAGCTGGCAGGATTTACCGTTATAATATCCATTGGAAATAGTTGCTGTAACGGTTGTTGTGGCACTTGCATTCGACCACGAGGTTATATCGTTGCCGAAATCATCGCTCACAACTTTGCCGGAAACTTCCACCTTACAGGGACCTGTTGTGACCGAGTTATCCAGGCAGGGTGAAAGAGACGATCCACCGCCGGAAACTTTTGAAATATTGCTGCTCATTTGGCCGCAGGCGGAAACTAAAAATAAAAGGGGAATAAGAAAGACGATTCTGGCTTCTTTCAGCCAGGCTTTAAGCTCTCGTTTTATATTGAACAAACGCACCACCATAAAAACCTCAATAGTTTTATCGGCGCGTATCCCCTAGACTTTAGGCTGAATTACGAGTTTCTTAAGAATTCCATCTCGTCTTGAAACAAGTCATGAAAATCGCCGTCTCAAAAAAGCCATGGCATCTCAAATTGGGCTTGTCCGTCGTCTAGTTGAAACTCGTCGATCGAGTGGCGTGGTTTGCATTGGTTAAGCGACGCTTTCTTGAGAGTCAAACTCTTCTCTAAGTTCAGTTAGCGAGCGAAGCAGAACCCACAGCGCTGGAAGTCCTGCATGTCCTCGCATTCGACGCATCCGTTTTTCTGAGGCAAGGCAGTAAGTCGCGAGCCATCGCTGAAAATGTCCGGAGTCGCGCCAATTTTTCACACGCCTCATGTCTTCTTCGATCAACGAGTTAAGCGACTCGATGGCGTTCGTCGTTGAAAAGAATCGCTTCAGATTTAGAGACAATTTCAGTTCATGAATTGCGAGCAAATCATCCTTCGCTTCACGGTAGCTTTCGAGCGCCGACAAGTTTGAATCTCGTAAAATGCTCTCGAGGCGATCCGACAAAACTTTGGCTTCAGCCATGTCCTTAGCATCGCGAAGAGCCCAGTAGGGGCCTGAGGCCTTGTGGGCGTCATCGCCGAGAGCCTTCTCGATGTTCCACCACTGTAGAGTGGAGCAGTGGCGCGGTTTCTTCAATGGATGTGTGATTGACTATCGCAAGCGATAGGTTCTCCGAAGAC
>CAKQVW010000085.1 GCA_934277865.1 uncultured Pseudobdellovibrionaceae bacterium
GTCTCCGATCACGGCCTGGTTTGCTAAACGACTTGTGACGCATACAAAGTTCTTCGGAATGGTGAATCTGATTCTCGAGAAAGAGGCTATGCGAGAGCTCTTTCAAGAGGCGGCGTCTCCAGAGGGCATGGCCACGCAGTTGGAGCAGCTTTTGGATGAAAACGTTCGGCGCGAAAAAGTGCTCGACCTCAAGCTTCTTAAAGAAAAGCTTGGAGCCGTTGGTGCCACCTCGCGAGTTGTTTTGAGACTCGAGGAATACTTCGCGAAATGAAATCCATGCCGTTGCACGTGATTTTGCTTTGGCCGCTTTCACTTGTGTACGCGATGCTCATGCGCCTTCGATCTTGGTTCTACCTGGCTGGGGTCTTTCCAAGCGAGCCGAGTGGCGCCTACGTGGTTTCCGTTGGAAACCTGCAGGTCGGCGGAACTGGTAAAACACCATTCGTGGTGATGCTGGCCAATCGCTGGAAGTCCAAAGCGCGTATCGGAGTTGTCAGCCGCGGCTATGGAAGAGAGACGACGGGTGTGTGGCGTGTAGAGGCGAGCAAACCTCGTGCGGCAGAGCTCTTCGGTGATGAACCGACTCTGATTGCAGAAAGCACCTCGGTACCGGTTTTTGTCGGGGAGTCTCGTGTGCGAGCGGCACAAGACCTGATCGCCGCAGAGGGCACTAGGTTGATCATCTTGGATGATGGATTTCAACACCTCAAACTTCGCAGAAGCTTCGACATTGTTTTGATCGATGCGTCTGCTCCGGACTGGCATTGGCGAGTTTTGCCAGCGGGTCGCTTTCGCGAACCACTGTCTGCTTTGGAACGAGCGGATCTCGTGATTTTAACCAAGACCGAGTCAGCCGATGCCTCTCGGCTCAAGGCGATTCGCAGTGAACTTCGGTCGCGATTGGACGGATTACGACGTCGCCAAGTTCCAGTGCTTTCGATGCGGCAAGAGCTTGAAATTCCTCAAGAGCTACAATCGAGTCAGGTGTTTTTGGTTGCGGGCCTTGCGCGCCCATCGAATTTTTTTGAACTGGCGAAACGTCAGAACATCGAAGTCGTTGGTGAATTGGCGTTTGACGACCACTATGCGTATAGCGAGGACGACGTGCGAGACATCAAAGCCCACGCGAGTCGGGCCGGTGCGAGTACCGTTTTGACCACGGAAAAAGATGCCGTCAAACTGAAATCGATTTGGGAGAAAGTCGAGCCGGCGCTTGCTCTCGAGGTGGCGCGGCTGAATTTGGCGCCTGCAGATGAATCGGACCGTGTCGGCTTGGAGCGTTTGGATGCGATCATTATGGATCAAACTCGTATTTTATCTCGTCCCACTCGCCGGTAATTTACTTGGGTGGCTGTGGTTTGACGTGTTTCGTATTCGCCGAAAAGTCGCGGTTGAAAATGTGGCATTGGCCTTTCCCGAGAAATCTCCGGCCGAGCATGTGCGAATCGCGCGAGCGTCTCTGCTTCATATGGGAAAGTCATTGATCGAATACTTCTGGCTTCCGCTGATGGAGAAAGAAGACTTTGAGAGATATTTTGAACTGCGTGGGACGGAAATCGTCGATCGTTGTCTGGCCGAGGGCAAGGGTGTCTATTTTCTTTGTTTGCACGTCGGAAATGGTGACCTCAGCACGGCCGCGGCGTCTCGCCACGGGTGGCCGATTTCGTTGCTCTCGAAGGTCTTCAAGGCGAAGTGGCTCAATGGCCTCTGGTTTCGACTGCGTGGGCGGCATGGCACGCAATTTATTTCCCCGGAGAAGAGCTCGTTTGAAATATTGCGGGCAATCAAAGCCAATCGCATTGTGATCTTTGTGCTCGATCAGTTTATGGGGCCTCCTATTGGCTGCAAGACCACGTTCTTCGGAAAAGAAACGGGAACCGCTATGGGCCTTGCGGTGATGGCCGATCGCACCAGAAGTCCTGTGATTCCTGTCACGACCTTTCGCAAAGCAAATGGCCATCACGTCATCGAATTCGCCGAGCCGATTCCTTGGCTCACCCCAGACGTAGGGCTAAGTCGTGACGAGAACATTCGTGCCATGACCCAGGTGTATACGGATAAAATTGAAGAGATCGTTCGCCGGCATCCCGAGCAATGGATGTGGATTCACCGCAGATGGAAAAAATTCGGATGAAATTTCGCCAGCCTCACTTTGCCCGCCACTTGGCCGCGATGGTTATTTCAGCCATGACAGCGGCTGCGGTTCTTGCTTCCACCACCGGCTGTGCCAGTCGCTTCCTGCAATTTGAAAACTCCGAACAGGTTTTGCAGAACAAGGAGTTTGATCAGGCGATTCAGGTGAAAGAGCTTGCGACTCCGACGCCGAGTCCGGCGCCTGGCGACACCGGGAAGGAAGCGGGTGCTGTGACAGCGGCGCCGGAGCCAGTCGGAAAAGTGCCAGTCAGGCCGACTCCGAAACCCAAGCCAACACCAAAGCCGAAACCAACGCCAAAGCCGAAAGCAGGTGCGGGAAAAGACGCAGGCCCGAAAGGCCGCGAGCCAAGTTTCGAAGACAGCGAGGGGTTTCCAGTCGGCGCGCGTCGCCCACTGATTGATCCCTTCAATGTTGGCGAAGAAGTGGTTCTTGATATTTCCTATTTCGGAGTCGATGCGGGCGAACTGACCATGCAGGTACGTCCGCTTGTTGAGGTGAATGGCCGCAAGGCCTATCGTTTCCACAGCATTGCACGAACGGTCTCGGTCTTTGAGATGTTCTACAAAGTCGATGACTACGCCGAGACACTGGTCGACTTTGAAACGCTGCTTCCGGCGAGCTACACACTCAACGTCAAAGAATCGAAACTGCTTCGCAACGCTCGGGCCCTGCACAATTGGGAACAGGGGCGTATGTTTTTTTGGGATAAAAAAATCACCAAGGAACATGGGGTCGAGGAAAAAAAGGAAGACTGGGAGATGCCTGCGTTCTCACAGAACATCTTCTCGTCGCTCTGGTATCTCCGAGTGTTTCAATTGACGCCGGGAAAAAAGATTCAGTTTCGGATGTCGCATGAAAATGAAAATCTGCTGATCACTTGCGAAGTTGTACGCCGGGAGATTTTGGATACCAAAATTGGAAAGATCCCAACGGTTGTGATTCGTCCCGCCGCCGAGAAAGATGGCGAGAAGAAAAACATTGGCGACAACCTCTTCTGGCTCACGGATGACGACAACAAGATCATGGTGCGAATGGAAAGCAAGATTAAGCTCGGCACAATCGTCGGTTCATTGAATCGCCTTAAGCGTCGATAACAGGAGTCCGTTTTGAATATTCGTTTTTTGGGTGCGGTAGGTTGTGTCACGGGCTCTCGTCATCTCATCGAGTCGAAGTCTGGCAAACGTATTCTCGTCGACTGCGGCATGTTTCAGGGAAGCAAAGAGCTACGCCTGAGAAACTGGAGCCCGTTTCCAATTCCAGCATCGTCCATTGATGCTGTGATTCTCACGCATGCGCACATCGATCATTCGGGCTTTTTGCCACGCCTTGCTGCGCAAGGGTTTCGTGGCCCCGTGTTTGTCACTCCACCCACCGAGGATCTATGCTCCATTCTGCTTCTGGACAGCGCGCACCTGCACGAAGAGGATGCGCGTTATGCCAATCGGAAAGGGTTTTCCAAACACACGCCGGCTTTGCCACTTTATACAGTGGACGAGGCGGAAAAGAGCTTGAGGCTGCTGCGCTCGGTTGAGTTTCACGAAAGCTTTGAACCAGCGGCTGGGTTTCGCGCGAAGTTCACGAGAGTTGGGCACATTTTGGGTGCGGCCTCAGTGTATCTCGAGGTGGATGGCGAGTCCGTGCTGTTCTCGGGCGATATTGGCCGACCAAGTGACCCGATAATCAAGGTACCAGAACCTCGTCCCAAGGCGGATTACGTCGTGATCGAGTCGACGTATGGAAACCGTGAACATGTGGAGTCCAATCTCACCGAACAGCTTCGAGAGGCGATTGTGCGCACAATCGCACGTGGTGGAATTGTTTTGATTCCCGCCTTTTCGGTCGGCCGCACGCAATTGGTATTGGAGACCTTGCTCCGTCTGAAGGAGGCGGGTGAGATCCCGGAGGTTCCAGTTTATTTAAATAGCCCGATGTCCATTCGCGTGAACAGCGTTTTCTGCAAACACGCCAGCGAAACCATCTTGTCGGATGAGCGTGTTCGCGAAATTTGTGATGTGGCGATTCCGGTCGCGGATGTCGAGCAGTCTCGTGCGCTCAATGATCGCCGTGATCCTGCGATCATTGTCGCGGCCAACGGCATGGCGACGGGTGGACGAATTTTGCATCACCTAAAGAGTTTGGTTGGCGATCCGAAGCACACCATTCTGTTTACCGGCTATCAAGCCGAAGGCACTCGGGGCGCCAAGATGTTGTCTGGCGAGCCGACGATTCGCATTCATGGACAAGAGCTAGATGTAAAAATGGAAGTGGCGGTGTTGGACAACGTGTCTGCACATGCTGATGGCTCGGAGCTCATCGACTGGCTGAAAAGTGGACCGGCGGAGAGTCTTAAAGAGACCAAAGGGGTTTACATCACCCATGGAGAAAAAGAGGCAAGCGATGCCCTCAAACTGAGAATCGAAAAAGAGCTTGGAATGAAGGTTCTGCCGTCGCCAACTCTCGAGGCCTAGTGGCTCTCGAGAGACTTGAGGATCGACTCGTAGCTTTCTCCTCGGATGACTTCTTTTACGATAAAGAGCGCTCGATTTAACTTGGCGCTGAATGACCCGCAGGCGGACGCGCCGACGATGAATCGTTGAGGATGGGCTTTCCATGCGTCTCGGATCCGTTCATTGAGTTCGGAGGCTTCGTGATAGGTCTCAGCACGAAGTGGATTGTCGAGGTCGTAGTTCGTGCGTGGGGCCGTGTCGAGATGTAAGACCCAATCATAGCGTGCGACTTCATCTTCGACGCTCGAGCCAACGGATTTCAGATACTCCTCAGGAGTTGCACGATCGGGCCAGTAGGCCAAACCATCTAAACTACCGCGATCACAAATCAGCAGCCGCGATTTTCCTGTTGAGTGTCTTTCTGCCAGGCTTTCATCAGTGAGCATCGATTCAAGTTCACGCTGCACGTGATAAATCGCGCACTGTTGGTAGCGAACGCTATCGTTGTTTTTACGTCTGGGCCAGCCGCCCCCGTAAAGAATGCTTGCTGCTTCTGGGACGACGATCAGCTGATCGGCCATCTCCCTCATCAACGCCTGGGCCAAAGTGGTTTTGCCGCCGGAAGGGCCGCCTGTGAGCACGAGGTTCATGGGCTCTTCAGATACTACGCCCCAGGCTACTAGACCAAGACCTTTGAATGGAAAATTCAAGACCGAGGGCCAATAGGAAGTATTTCGACATACGACTAAAATAAAGAAATGGGACAGCCCTCTTGTCGACATTTTAATGGCTACAAGCCATGCCCTCAGGTTGATTCTTTAAAAGTCGACTGTGCACCTGGCTGTGTGGCGTTTGAACCTCGTGCAACAGGTGAAAATATTCTTCTCGTTCATCTCGGTGCCTTGGGCGCCGTTGCTCGGTCGACGGCTCTTTTGCCGGCGATTCATCGTAAATATCCAGATGCGACGCTCACCTGGGTGACCGATCGACCTGGCGATCAAATTCTGATGGGAGTTCCTGGAATTCATCGGGTTTTGACAACTACCACGTCGGACCTTTTAAAGCTTCGTGCTCTGCAGTTTGATGTCGCATTGGTCGTGGACAAATCTCTTGAGGCGGAAGGTGTGCTCGCCCATCTGCAAGTGCAGCCGGAGTCGGTTTTTGGCTTCCGCGTGAATGCTCGTACGGGCGCCGTCATGCCAGCAACCGCTGCGGCTTCCGAACTATGGAGCATCGGGATCTCAAATAAGACGAAGTTTTTTGAAAACCGAAAAACGGAAAACCAGCTCATCCATGAAGCTCTAGAACTTGGGCCTTTTGTGAACGACGAATATCAACTCTGTCTGACGTCGACCGAATCAAAAGCCGCCGTAGATCGCCGATCACAATGGGTGACACCGAAGTCCTTCAAGTATGTCGTCGGGCTCAACACGGGATGTGCCAATACCATCGCCGCCAAGAAGCTTTCCATCGAAGGGCATGTGGGCTTGATCAAAGAATTGAGAAATCTGGCGGACGTTCAGATCGTCCTTCTCGGAGGGCGCGAAGATACAGATCGCAATGCGCAGATCGCGAAGTTGGCAAGCGTACATGGTATCGATGTGATCCAGTCTTCGACGACCGAGGGGATTCGTGACGGCATGATCAGCGTTGCGGCCTGTGACCTTGTGGTATCAGGAGACAGTTTCGGCCTCCACCTGGCGATCGGCTTAAAACGCCCGGTCGTTGCGTGGTTTGGCCCGACATGTTCGCAAGAGATTGAAATTTATGGCCGCGGGCACAAAGTGGAAACTCTGGCGGGTTGCTCGCCCTGTTGGAAGCGTCAGTGCTCGATGAATCCGATGTGTTACGACCTCGTGGATTTTCGCGACATGGCCCGCAAAATCGTGGCCGTTTTAGGCGACGATTCTAGAGTGTCAGGGCGGCTTCGGCTTGAGGTCTCTCCGGGACTGTGATGATCTAGCTCCATGTCGAGCGGGCGAAAGATCGCAATTCTTCAGACGGCTTTTTTAGGAGACACCCTCTTAAGTGTTCCACTTGCGAAAGCTTTGCTGCAGCATGAAGTCGCACGTGATGGCCTCTTGCTAATCTGCCGAAAGGGCCTGGGCGAATTTTTTCGTGCGCTGGAAATTTTTGATCAGGTTTTGGAGGTCGAAAAGGGAGCTGCCTCCTCCTACGATCTGGCAATGCGAGATTTGGAATCGTGGTGGGCCTCCGCTTCAAGCCGTGTGCTTTTAAGTCCGCACGAATCGCCTCGCTCAAGAGTGTGGGCCGCACGTTTGAAGATGCGTGCGCAGTTTCGCTCAAGCATGGGCGCGAACCGAAATCTCGAAGTGATTGGGTATCGATCTCAGCCCTTCGGAATTTTCTCATCCATGTACTCCAAGGCCATCACGCGTCCAATGGCTCTGCCAGAGGCGCTTCGCCAACTGGCACTCCTACAGGCCGATACGTTTTTGACGTCGGATCTCTGGCGAGAGCGACTGGCGGGTTTTGCCTTGGATCAAGGAACTGGCCGCGGCGGAGTCGCAAGCGACGGAAGCTTGATGGCGGTACCAGAGTGGGCCTCGATGAAGCTTTCTCGCTTTTCTGGTCGAGGGCGCGATGCAAAGCGAATTGCTATGGCTCCGGGTTCTGTATGGAAGACGAAGCAATGGACGACGGAAGGGTTTTCCGCCGTGGCAGGGGCGGCGTTGTCACGAGGCTTTTCGATAGACCTTGTCGGTACGAAAGATGAGCGTGGACTTTGCGAAGAGATCGTCAGTCAAATCGGCTGTCAGATTGCGGAATCGCATGGCAGCGATATTTCACGAGTTCGCAACCTCGCGGGTGAGCTTTCACTGCTTGAGACGACAGAGGTGTTGGCCCTAGCAAATCAGGCGTTTGTGAATGACTCGGGAGCCATGCACCTTGCAGCCCTTGCGGAAACTCCGATCGTCTCATTCTTTGGGCCGACGGTTTTGGATTTTGGATATCGTCCCTGGTCGAACTCCGCCTTCGTGTTAGAACCAGAAGAAAAGCTCGCGTGCCGTCCTTGCGGCAAACACGGTGGGCAGAGCTGCCCTATTGGCACTCACGAGTGCATGAAGTCTATTCGCCCGGAGCGCGCGATCTCGCACTTGCTTTCCTAGGGAAGTTTCTCGTCCCTGGCTTCAAGCGGAATGAAGTCGTTCAAAATCGTGTGAATGGGGCGTAGTACCGTGCCTGCCAGCGGGAGGCGACTTGCTCGCATCAGTTTTAAAACCAGCGGTGTGAGGCGTTCTGTGAGTTCGTCGGTGCGCGCTTGTTTGCGAGATGAATCAAAGACCCAGTAGAAGATGAAACCCATCATGAGATACCAAAGCAGAGTCGGGGCGTAAGGGGCGATATTTTCTCCGCAACGAAAATCACTATCGTCGATGAGTTCTTCGATGAGGCCGATCGTTCTTAGGCGAATCTCTTTGGTGGCCGGACCAAATGGCGAAAGCGGGGACTTCGGGTCGACGGCAACGCCGGAGATCGCAATCACGAGCGAGCGTTGGCGCTCGAAAGTTTTCATGCGTGCCCGCACGAGGCCGATATAGCGCTCTTCAAACTTCTTCGTCTCAGTTTTAAGCTTCTTGCAGGCCTCTTCGATTTCGGAAAGGGTCTCAAGGTAGAAGACGTTTACGATCTCTTCCTTGGAACTGAAGTGATAGTAAAAGTGGCCCAATGAAACACCGGCCTCTTTTGCTAGATCGCGCATCGTGGTCTTTTCAAAGCCCTTTTCGGCAAAGAGCTTGAGAGCTGTCTCGGCGAGGTGTTGTCTGGCGGCCAGGGCTTTGGGGCTAGCCGTGGAATTTTTTGAATTCTTCTTAGTTTCCATAACTTAGCTGTGATTCTGGCAGATAGAGTGGGCTTTGTCTCGATAAAATTTGAACGCGTTCAAAGAATCTGGTAGATTTTGAACATGTTCAAAAAGGAGAGTTTTATGAAATGTAAGCTGATTTCTTGGACTCGTGGGTTAAAGCCGGTCGAGCTGGGGATATTCTTTGCGGGAGTTGCGTGGGTTGGCATCGTTCTCACGATGTCGTTTATGACGCAGAGTTTGAAGGCCGGGTTCGGGTCTGGCGCGGCTTTTTTAGTTCCTTTGGTATTGGCTGTCGTGATCGCTCAGAAGTGTCTGATCGGACCGGCAAAGCGGAAGCTCGCGATCGAGAAGAATTGGCCACATCCCAAAACTGCGGCTGTTACGGCCGGGATTTTTATCTCGTTTGTGACAGTTCTCATTATGATGGTGGCGGTCACCGTCGGGTTTGGAGTTGTAGGCGCCGTGCGGAGCCCCGAGGGCTTGGCTGGGTTGTTTGATCTAGCCAAGCTTCCGACGAATCTCGTGATGCTGTTTTACGTGACAGCCGTCGGCCTCGCGATTGGTTCCTGGGTTTGGATTCCAATCGGTGTCGGCCTAGGCTGCTGGATGCGCCCGCGCCAGCCGTAGAGCTGCGCGAAAATCTCGCCGCGCAACTGCACGGCGAGCAGCTAAGGCCGGAGGCCTTAGCGACACTTTTAATCCTTGAAGTCGTCGACGTTGATCTCGTAGCGCTTGATCTTGCGAAGAAGCGTGTTCTTCGGAATATTGGCCTCGGCCACGGTTTTGTTGATACGGCCCTTGTTTGCACGAAGCGCAGAAATGATAAATTCTTTTTCCGCCTGTTCCTTGAACGCGTCGTAATCCAATACACCGGCCGCTGAAATTTGCGCGGACTGAACTGGCGCCATGTTTTCTTTGGCCTTGTTGATGACGGTCTCTGGGAGAGACCCCACCGTGATTCGGTCGCTGTTTTCGATAATGAAGGCACGCTCGATCACGTTTTCAAGTTCGCGAATGTTTCCTGGCCAACGGTACTGTTTCAGAACCTGAAGGGCCTCGTCCGCTATCGAATTGATTTGGCGATTGTGGGCCTTGGAGAAACGTTTCATGAAGTACTGCGAGAGCTCGGCGATGTCGTCCGTTCGTTCGCGAAGTGGCGGCAAGAAAATCGGCATGACGTTTAGGCGATAGAACAAGTCTTCACGGAACGTGCCTTCTTCGATCATCTTTTCGAGGTTGCGATTTGTCGCCGCAATGATGCGTGCGTCGGTTTTCACTTCGCGATTCGAACCGACCGGCATGAACTTGCGCTCTTGAAGCACGCGAAGCAAACGCACCTGCATCTCGGGCTTCAGCTCGGCTACCTCGTCGAGGAAAATCGTGCCGTTGTTGGCGAGCTGAAAC
>CAKQVW010000086.1 GCA_934277865.1 uncultured Pseudobdellovibrionaceae bacterium
CCAAAGAACTTTCGAGTCAGGAGTGAACATTGACTCGGGGAAGCGCGGCTGCAAGGGCTGACTCGAGAAAGCAGAACCAATCAGCCAACGCGTTTCATCGGAGGTCGTGGCTCCCTCCTTACGCGCGTAAAAATATATATATTCGTGGAGTTTTAGAGCCGCCTGGTCATTGACACCAAGTTTTTCCCAAAGATTCAGATCAAGAGCGATCTCGCCGTTGGGTTGCCAGATTGCGATTTGCACCACTTGGCAGTTTTTCGGAAGCGCCGGCACCGTGGCATCTTCCGTCAAAGCAAGCGGCTTTCTTTGCGACTTAAGACGATCATCGAACTCAGTTTTAAGAAACTGCGAAACGTGCGTTTTTAATTCTCCATCTGAAAACGGTAAAGACATTGGATCTCGAAGCAATGCAGTCAATTTGCGAGTCGCGATTGTTGCTATGTCATTTATAGAAGCTACAGACGCAATTTCAGAATCAAGGCCTTCACCGCGCACGATTTCCGATTCGTATAAATCCAAAGTTTTGAGCGTATCCGTGCCGTTCGCGACTTTGCAGAGAACGCCTTTGCCTCCGCCACCATCGACTGTGCCTTGGGCGCCCAAGCGTTTAGCTGAATCTATCGGGCTGGGCGTTGTGGTCACCCCTGGCGCCGAGCTTCCTGATGAACAACCGACTACTCCCATCAAAAGAAATGGGGTTACGAGCGCTTTCGAAAACAACGGAGTCAGTGTGAGATTGGTTTTCATAACTTTAGCCTTCCCGCCATTTAGGCGTCTTATCGGGGCAAATCCTGTGCCCACCGTTTATTTTTTTTGTGGCGCCAGTTCTGCGCCCCATGGTTGTCTCGATCGTCCCGGTTGAAGAAAATGCTCCTTCTTGAAAGAACGACCGCAACTGAGCAGACTCTTAAGGTGTTTGAATGCGGCGCGAAAGAACTATGAAGTTAAAAAGCACTATTTTTATACATCATTTGATGCAAAATATAGTATAAGAAATTGAAATGAATGATCAAAAATCTGTCTTTGAATTTTCCGATTATCGCCTTTTCTTGAAGGTTTGGGTGAAAGATCGGGCGTCGATTCAGCGTGGTCAGTGGAGTCGGATGGCGAAAGCAATCGGCGTCACTTCGACGATGATAAGTCAGGTCATGCGGGAAGATCGAAACTTAAGTCCGGAGCTTGCGAACGAACTTTGCGACTACATCGGTTTTGCAGAAGATGAAGCGCGACATTTCCTGCTCCTCGTCGACCTCGCACGGGCTGGTTCTGTTCGACTGAAAGCGCGTCTGCGAAATCAAGTCTTGGAATCACAAGGTCGTGCCGCCACGCTCTCCAAACGATTGAAAGCTGACGAGGCTATGACTGACTCTGCGAAAGCCCGTTTCTACTCGGACTGGATTTATTCAGGTGTACGAAACGCTTCGGCACTCGATGAGCAACAGACGATAGACAGCCTGGCTACCCGATTCGGTGTACCGCGTGCGACTATGAATGATATCGTTCACTTCTTAGTTGAAAACGAACTGTGCAAAAGCCAATCTGGGAGCGTTTCCGTCGGGCCGCAGAAGACGCACGTCGCCGCTGATTCGCCATTCGTTTTTTCCCATCATCGAAATTGGAGACTCAAAGCTGTCGATGCGATGCGAGCGCGCAATGATGCGGACTTGTTTTACACGGGACCCATGTCACTCTCTCGCGAACTTGCTGCCGAAGTCCGGCAGCGAATTCCGACTTTTCTAGATCAGCTCTACAAAGACCTGGGGCCGTCTAAGTCTGAAGTCGTTCGCTGCCTCAACATCGACTGGTTTGAATACTGATCGCGAATATCAGCATTCACGCTTCAAAATCTAATGCCCCTGATGCATCAGCTGCGGAACATTTGGCGCGTATTCTGGATACCATTGAGCGCTTCAAAAGACTCAGGAGCCTCTTATTTGCCTTTGAACGGGCGTCCCGACCGACGTCGCACTTGCTCCCGCAAACCGTAAAACTCTTTGTCCACAATCCAGAGGCTTAAGTTCAAAGCTCGTAAGAGCGCCGTTAGATTGTTGAGGCTGGGGTTTCCGTCCTCTCCTAGCATACGATAGAGAGTCACGCGGTTAAGACCTGTCGCCTTTGCAACTTTGCCAGGGCCTATTGCTTTGACGACGATGGCGAGGCCCTCTCTGAGACTTTGGAGATCGCCCTTATAGTCATACTCCATACAGAGCTTTAAAAACTCCGTGTAAACGGCCCGCTCTTGCAATCGTTCTAATAGAAACTCTTTTAAGAGCCTTCGAGAAGCAGGATGTTTTTGTACCAGGACCGCATAGGCTTCGTGTGCGATTTCATCTGGCTTAATGATTTGCCGCAATGTCCTGCGAGTTTTTGTTTTCATGCGATGTTACATATATGCAACACAAATCAATTTGTCATGCTCATTTGCATCAGATTTTTCTTAAGGGTTTCAGGTAAATAAAAATATTTTTGCTCGTTAGTTTCGGCCGTAATGGGACCTAAAAATGCCTCTGCCTTATCGTTAATTTTAAGATGACGTGCGCGATTTAAGGAACTTGTGTCGTTTTACCGTATTATGAGAGGCCGGTTTTTCTGGCGCATCGACTTTTTCAGACTTTTCTTTTGAGGCAAATCAATTTCATAGAGCGGAGGCATGATGACCTTCAGAAGTCGCTTGATCGGCGGCTGTTTGGTTTTCTTAGTTGGAAGCCAGCTCATCTATTACGGCATGCTGTTTAACGACAGCAGTAGCCTTCAAGTACCTATTTGGCGTCTTGTGAGTGGAATTCATAACTTGATTGTCTATGGATTTCTAGCGTCTGTGATTTGCGTGGCTGTTTTTCTTTTAGGGAGCCTGGCGCTTTCATTTCTTCGGCCTGAATCAAGAACCCGTGAGAGCAAGACACTTCCGTTTGATGTCGTAGAACAAGAGCAGCATATCCAAGCAGAAATCGAGACAAAACTGCAAAGCCAAAAACAAATTGAGCTTGAGAACGCTGAAAAACTCCGACTGGAGGAAATACGAAAGCTAGAAGTCATCAAAGAAAAGCGTGAGCGGTCTGCAAGTGCTGCCGCAAACGCTGCCTTAGATGACTTCTTGTAAGGTGATGGGAGGTTTATGCTTCTCACCAAAAGAGACCTAGAGATTTTTGCGATCATCTCTAGGTGCGCGATTTTAACGACCTCACAACTGAGCAAAACCGTTTTTAGAGGCACCGCAACCACAACAGTACTTCGGAGACTCCGAAAACTTGAGAAAGCGAAACTCATCGAACGCATTGAGGGGCTTGCGAATTACGAAAATGCCTGGGCTCTTACAGCAAAAGGAGCTGAGGCCATTGGCTATTTGAATCCAAAAAGACATTTTCACAGATTGTCGCTTGGTCACGACGTTAAACTCACTGAGCTAAGACTTTTGCTTGAGGATACTGGAATAGCGCGCTCGTGGATTCCAGAACACGAGATCAGATCTGCTATGGCAAAAAAATATGGTCTTCAGAGAGTCAAAAGTCAGTCCGTACCAGATGGAATTATGAGCGCGAGCTACCAAGGCATTATGGAGTCCGTCGCAATCGAACTTGAGCTGCATCATAAAAACAAAGATCGCTACCGCGATATTTTTAGATCCTACGCCGAGAAACGAAATCTCAAAGCAGTTTGGTATCTTGTTCCTTCAGAGTCTTTAGGCAAACACCTAGAAACTCTTTGGACCAAGTACAATGGCAAATACGGCCCGTGGTTTTTATGGTCCTTGGTAGATGATGTTTTAGAAAACACCAAGGCATCCACGGTGAGATATTTTGATCAATCAACTGAGCTAGAAAAGCTCTTTGAATCTGCTCACCCAGGTGGTTTTGGAGTGAGCAGCCTTCAAGATCAAAAAGAAGAAATCCAAACAAAGCTAAGTGCTGAGAACCAGAACGAACTTCCCGCCAAAGTGGGTTAAGTGGAAATGCCGCCTCCACCACTGGCCACCCTCCCTCAACGATGAAGGGTGGCCAGTGCTTACGGCGGCAAAAGTGAGTTAGGTGGAGGGCGGGAAGTTCTTAAAATTTGTTGATGATGATTATTGAATTTAGGAACTGAGGGGAAAAGGAACCAGAGGTCAAAACGAAGGTCAGTAAATGAAAAAGACATGGGATGTTAAAGATGTCGAGATCGTCCCCATGCGAGTGTCAGTTGAGGAATACAGTCAAAGGCTTGATGAGGTGGCAGAGTTGGTTTATCGTTACTTCTGCCAGCTCTTAGAGAATCAGTCACAAGCTCCTGAAACCAAACCTGCGGATAATAGCCGCAAGAAAAGGACAGGAACCGATGGCTAGTTACAGAACGAAAAATCAGAATTTCAAAATCGCGCTCTATATCAGGGTTTCAACGGAAGAACAGGCCGAGAACCCCGAAGGCTCTATTCGTAACCAAGAAGATCGCCTACGTCAGGCTGTTGCATACAAGAACAGTCTTGGAAACTTTGGCGAGATCGAGGGTGTTTTTGTTGACGCTGGGATTTCAGCTAAGGATATGAGACGCCCAAAGCTTCAAGAATTACTTCGCGCAATTAGGGCACAAGAAATTGACCTTGTGATGGTGACTGAGCTTTCAAGACTCTCGCGTAATACCCGAGACTTTATTGAAATGTGGGATTTGATGAAGCTTCATGACTGCGGGTTCACAAGCCTTAGAGAAGACTTCGACACCACAACTGCCGCAGGTGAAATGGTGATCTTGCAACTGATGAACCTTGCGCAGTTTGAACGAAGGCAAACCAGCGAACGAGTTGAGGCCAACATTGCAGCTCGTGCGGCCCGAGGTCTTTATAACGGTGGTTGTGTGCCACTTGGGTATAAGACGATTCCAGAGAGACCAGGATATCTTGAAATTGATGGAGCAATGGCCGAGATCGTGCGAGTCGCTTTTGCGACGTTTCTTAGGGAAGGGTCACTCTCGCGTGCTGCGCTTTGGCTGAATGACAACGGCTACCGAATCAAGAAGCAGCGTGAAGGCGGAGGAAGCTTTAAACGTGTTGGGCATTTTACGGTTGATAATCTGCAAGCCCTGCTACGAAACAAAGTCTATGTTGGGGTAAAGGTCTATACGCATCGAGGAGAAACAAAAGAGGCAAAAGCCGTCTGGCCTAGCATTGTTGACGAGGGGGTGTTTCACCGGGTTGGAAAAATCCTAGAAAAGAATAAGGGACGCTTTAAGCCGACAAAAGAAAACCGTAGACCGTATCTTTTATCGGGAATCACTCACTGTCAGACCTGCTCAAGCTTTATGCCTGGGAAATCTGCAACAGGTCGAAGTGGAAAGGTGGCTTATTACGAACACGCTTGGGCAACGAAGAGAGATTCAACCTTATCGAAGAAGCTATTTAAGTGTGAACCACACCGAGTGCCTGCAAAAAAGCTTGAGCCTCTTGTGATGGAAAAATTCAAAGACTTGATCTTAAGACCTGATTTTATGAAGGACATCTTGAATCGTGTTCGTGAAAAACACGCCGAGAATCCTCATCGTAAAGATGAAGAACGGCTTAAGGCTAAAATTTATGGAGTGAGCAGTCAGCTTGATGGGCTTGCAGAAAGATTATCTGAGCTTCCGAAGTCCGTGTCGGCAGCTCCGATCTACAAACAAATGGAACGCCTTGAAGGCATTAAAGCAAGTCACGAGAGCGAGCTTCAAGCATTGAGATCAACGGGCAGAACAAGCTTAGATCGAGTGGTGGATTTGAGTAAGTTTGATGAGTTTTCAACCCACTACCGAAAACTTGTGACGAAGGAAATTGAGCCGAATGAATTGCGGCAGATGATTAAAAAGTTCATCCACAAAGTGGAAGTTGGAACAGAAACGGTAAAGATCCATTGGATCGTGGACGATGAACATTTTGAACGTGAGCTGGCCCTGAAAGGGGTTGGCTCCAGCCATTCGGATTCCCCCTTGGGGGCAGTGCTTAATTTTAAAAGGAATCTTGGTTCGCAGAACTTGACATTTGGTGCCCAGGATAGGACTTGAACCTACACACCTTACGGCACGGGCTTCTAAGACCCGCGTGTCTACCAATTTCACCACCTGGGCAGATGAGAAACGAACTTCAAGCTCGCTCAAGAATGGGGAAAAATCAAGGGCGTGTTGCGGAAGTCAGTGCGGAAGTGAGCATCGGCGTGCGGCGAATCACAAGCTGGCCGGCACTTTCTGTCATGCGGAAGCCAAAGGTACCAAGCGACTCTTGCGAGCGTTCGAAAACCTGGCCCGTCGCCAGTTCGCCGAGATTCGCCTGCCCGCGCAGCATGGTCATAAAGACGACTTGGCGGTCGCCATTGGTCTCAAGGTTTCTCGGCAACAGACCAGCAAAACCACCAGCAGGAGCCAAAAACTTCACGCGATGCCCAGACGACTTCAGATCCAAGGGCTGCGAACGGAACACGCGTAAATCCGGCGTGTAACCAACAAGCTCAATCCCCGTGAACTCGATAAATCCGCCATTGCGATTGGCCACGCGGCCTCCAAGAGCAGACGGCTCAAAGCGCATGACACCCGCGCGCTCACGACACTTCAACGTTTGAACATCTGCTTCAATTTCCAGATTCGGCGGACGCACGGAAGCTTTGATCGCCTTCACCGTGTAAGCCATGCGGCCTAGATCCGCACGAGTTGCACAGCGCATGATCTGTCCTTCAAAGGAACGAATGACGCCGGCCTCAGAAGCCATCAATGAAGCCGAAAACAAACTCACGCCCAAAGCACCGGCCAAGAGCCCCACTCGAATACCCAATCGAACCGACAAGCGAGTAGATACCGAGTGTCCAGAAACCTGACGATTTGTATTCGACTTTCGACGCATGACCGGACTCCTTTGACGATTCACAGGACGCGATTCGGTCGAGAGTCATGCAATATCGGGCGCAGCAAGATAGCACCCTACAGAGACGATAAAGAGGGTCCAATGACCCTCTTCGTCGTTTTGCCAGAATGGATCTGACAATTCTCGGCGCCTTACGAGGCGCCGAAACACTTACTTCGTGATCAGCTTGCGGTAATCCGCCGCGCGCATGATGTTCGCGAGTTCTTTTTCAGTCTCCATCTCGATGCGGATCAACCATCCGGTGTTCATCGGATCATCATTCAGACCAGATGGATCCTCCGCCAACGACTGATTCACTTCGATCACGGTGCCCGAAACTGGAGCGTAAAGGTCGCTTGCCGCTTTCACGGACTCGATCACGCCGAAGCTCTCGCCTTGAGAGTACTTCGCTCCTTCTTCTGGAAGATCGAGGTACACGATCTCACCAAGCTGCTCTTGCGCAAATTCCGTGATCCCAATCGTGACGATGTTCTCGTCGACCTGTGCCCACTCGTGGTCTTTTGTGTAGTAAAAATCTTCTGGCAACTGGTAGTTCGACATGTCTTCTGGTCCTCCAAAAATCTAAATAGCTCTAAACAATCCAAACTCAAATATTAGGCTTTTACCGTCAGCGAAGTCTCGACAAACGGAGTTGCTCGCACTTTCGCTTTCACGGCTTTGCCGCGAATGTCGACGGCAATTTCGCTTCCAAGGGCCGCAAATTCTGTCTTCACGTATCCGATGCCAATCGAGGCGCCGGTCGACGGCGACATCGTGCCGCTTGTGCAAACACCGATCGTCTCACCTGTCGGCGAAAGCAAAGCGTAACCTTGGCGCGGAATCCCGCGTTCGGTCAATTCAAAGCCGATCAGCTTACGAGTCACGCTCTCTTTGCCAGCCAAAATCTTCGCCTTGCCAACAAAGTCCTTCGCCTGAGCTTTCACGACCCAACCAAGCCCCGCCTCATATGGGTTGGTCGAATCATCAATTTCGTGCCCATAAAGCGAGTACTTCATCTCGGTGCGCAACGTGTCTCGTGCGCCTAGGCCAATCGGCTCAGTGCCAAGGTCCGCACCCTTCTCCAAAAGCTCTCGCCACAGTTGAACCGTCTTGGATGCTGGGACAAAAACCTCGGCTCCGACCTCACCTGTGTATCCCGTGCGCGCCAAAATCACGTTGGTCCCGCCCCAGGAAAACGACTTGTGCGTAAACGCCTTCATCGCACTTGGACGAATCTCATCACCGGCAAACAGCCGATCCAGAAGCGTCAGAGCTTTTGGTCCCTGAACCGCAATCTGCCCCCAGTCTGAACTTTCGTTCACGAGATCCGCACCGCGATTGTTCGCCTGCAGAAATGCAAAGTCTTTTTCGATATTCGCCGCGTTCACGCATAGCAGATATTCTTCACCAGGCTTGATGCAATACACGATGAGGTCATCAACGATGCCCCCATCTGCATTCGGAAACAGCGTGTAGTGCGCTTCACCAGCGACCAGCTTGGACACATCGTTTGTGGTCACCCACTGAAGTGTTTCCACCGCCTTCGGTCCACGGACGCGAAACTCACCCATATGCGAAACATCAAACAGCCCAACTCCGGTGCGGCAGCTGACATGCTCTTCCTTGAGTCCGCGGTACTGAACCGGCATCCACCATCCGGCGAAGTCGACCATGCGAGCACCACGCGCCTCGTGTTCCGCAGACAAAGGTGTTTTCATCGGTGTGTTCGATGGCTGAGATGTCGAGGTCGTCATAACGGAAGTCTCCAAAGCAAATCCCAAGAACTCTTTTGTTTTCGAGAGGCACTTTTCACCCCCGACTGCCCACAGTCAAGATACGGCGCCCGGCTCTCTCAAATCGCCCCGGAATTCGCGCCCTTTTTTGTCATATCAGAGCCCCAATTCCGCCCTTCGGCCCTCCAGACAAAACTTCGCCGCTCCCAAAACGAGCCCTTAAAAAACTCAACCAGCCAAACATCAAACGTGCTCAAAGTTAAAGCAAGCGAGAGCTGAAAGCCCCTACTCAAATATAAGCCGTTTCCACCCTCCTTCCATTAGCGCAATTTCCGCCTAGCCATAAGCTTGAGGCACCAGGCTTCAAGCTGCGGATTCTCGTGGCTTTTTTTAAGACTGCAAACACGCTTTCAGCCCATCATTTGCATGCTCTGGGGTCGAGACAATCTTGAGGACACGACCGGCACCCAGCCGATCGAGGGAGTAGAGAATGATGAACGTAGCGCGCAAACAAGACGGCCAAACTCTCAATGGCCTCCCCGCTTTGGCGCTGGCTTCGCTTTTCGCCATGTCCGTCACCACACTCCTCACCGCCTGTGGTCCCAGCAACCAGTTCCACCCCATTGCCTCCTCCAACAAAACAGGTTTCACCGACAGCGCCGGTCGTGTGCACACAGGCGCTGGGGACGATCAGGCCCTCGCACAGCTCAAAGCGGAACTCGCGGGCGAGAGCACAGCGGATGGCATCGACTCGCTCGAAAAAGAAGACCGTGAGCTCGCAGCCCAGATCCTTGGCGCCAAACTCGAAGAGGAAGCAAAAAACATCCGTGTCCACGTTCGCCTGCGCGATCAAGGCACCGTCACCTTCGACTTCGCCGACAAAGACATCGCCAAAGCCGCAGCCACACAAAATGCCGACGTTCGCTACAAGGCGGTCGCGGGTAAACTGGCCGGAGGAAAATCCGCGCAGTTTGAAATGGCTCTTCTCTGCCGTCACGCCGTCGCCCCCAAAGAAGGCGAGCGTCGCTGCTCGACGGCGGTGATGTCCCTCAAAGAGCAACGCGGATCAAAAGCCAAGGCCGGTTTCATCTTGCGCTACCAAGAAGTCACTGTTCTCGTGCGCACCCCCAAAACAACGCCCCTTCGCAACGACACCTTGAAGCGCCTTGTTTCTGATTTCCATCAAGCGCGATCGGGCACTCTGCAATCGTTCGAAGTCGCCTGGGGGCCATCTGGTTTTGATCTCAATATGCAGGACTCCGAAC
>CAKQVW010000087.1 GCA_934277865.1 uncultured Pseudobdellovibrionaceae bacterium
CGCTGCTTGTCGTGCGGTAGCGCGGCGAGATTTGGGCGTCGTGCTGGGCTCCGCCCAGCACTGCTTTCCGTGCAGGGGAGCGGAAAGATTGGGAGAGGCCCTCGGGAAGAGGGCCTCTTTCATTTTGTGCTGGCGTAGGGCGCGGGGCTGGCGTAGTCCCTGGCGTCTTTTTCGCGGCTCCGCTGCATTCGCAAGAACCCTCTCACTCGCCAAGTCCATTTGTATCTCGTAACGCGTAAATTTCAGGGAAAAGCTCGACTACTTTCTCATTGTGACGTACCATCGCTACCGGCATGAAACAACCACCACTGATCCCGGCAAAAAACATGAGAAGAACAAGCTTTGGAGAATCCGGCTTGGCGTTTGGGGGAAGCCTTCTTAAAAAATCGCATGCGAAATCCGCGCGTCCATTTTCACCAAGGGCAGCGATTCATGTGGTTTTTCGAGCCCGAGCGCCATTCTCTTTACTCAAGCATGGACGTCGCAAGAAGGTCGCTGAGATTGTGAATAGGCAGGGAAAGCGGCACTTCGTGCGGATTCATCGCTTCGCCAATGCGGGAAATCACCTTCATTTGCTGATTGAGTGTCGGGAACAGGAAAAATTTCGATCGGTCCTAAGGGCTGTCAGTGGGACTATTGCGCTTTTTGTGAAACTCGATGACCTGCGTTTGCGTGGCGAATCCCGATTGCCTAAACCGGGATTGATCCCAAGTCTTTGGCTGCAGCGCCCGTGGACGAGGCTTGTTGCTGCCAGTGGGCGCGCGTTTGTGCAAGCGTGGCGCTATGTCGATCTCAATTCAATAGAAGGCGCTTGCTGGGGAATCACGAGGCAAGATGCAAGGCGTATTCAATACGGAGATATTGGCCCTCCTAGGGCGTGGCTGAAAGTTTGAATGCGCGGGGAGAGGATTTGAACCTCTGACCTTCGGGTTATGAGCTCAGCAAATGAGTCCAGCGGATGAGTCCAAGGTGGACGAACCCCAAAATGAAACTCGCGGAACCTTGGGGGAAAGGTCCCGCGAGAGTTTGGGGGCTAATTTTGAAGCGCTTGCGCGAAGAGGCGGTACTTGGTTTGCCTCGTGCTCTGCGCGAGGCAGAGTTTCTGAGGCGCTTGCGCGAAGAAACGGTACATCTAGAAACAGTAGCTTTGTGTGCGAGCCGACCATTCTGATTCGCTCAAGCTCTGTGAGCGTTGCGCCCAGAAGGGGTGGATCGTGTTCAGCGTCGAGTGGTGAGTCGCCGCGTAGCGGTTCGGATTGGCATCAAAGATCGGGAGAAGGAAGTCCGCTTGGCCGACGACGGTCGAACCGTTGTAAACCACGATCTTCATGGCTTGCCAGTTGTAGTCAACGCCACTGACGACCATTGTTGTCTTCGAGAAAAAGTCCACTGCACCCGAACCAGAGATGCTAGCCGACGTGCGAAGCTGCGCGATCTTTGTGCCGTTCAGAGAAGAAAGTGGTTCCGAAATCGGCGAGGTCGAGCCCGCACCTTTTTCGAGCGTGAACTGAAGCGGAGTTTGGTCGAGTTCGGCCGTCGATCCGTTCATCTTCCAACGGAAAGCTTGGATGTAGTACTCCGCATTGCTATCGAAGTTTTCGACGATGCTCGAAATGCGAACTCGGACTTTGTCCTCTTGCAGGACACCGTTGTAGTAATAGGTTGTGACTTTGCCGCTGAGGCGAGTTGTGCTCGAATCAAACAGCGAACATTCGGCTTTTCCTGCACCAGCGGGATCGACAATAGGAGTGGATGGCGCTGGGCCGCTACCGCTGTAGAGATATTCAGTGCGAGGCGACACTTTGGATCCGCAAGCACTCAAGAGGGCCAGTAAGAAGACCAGCGCGCCGACGCGGAAGACTTTCGTCTGCGTTACGACATCGATCAGCGATTGAGCTTCAAGATTCGAGTGAAGAGTTTGAGTGTTCATTGGATCCCCCTTGCCTGACTTTAGGTAGAGCAACGTCGGGGCCAAGCCTGGTCTAGGCCTCTTTTGAATTTGGGCGTAATTTAAGGGGTTTGAGCTTGATTTGGTGTTTCAATTTGAGACGCTAAGGAGTATTCGCGGTCGGGTGCCAAGTCGGGCCAAAAGCGCAAGACTGTCACCGCCTTCCTGTATTTAATTGAGCCCAAGAGAGGTCGAGATGCTTCGTCTAATCACAAGTGCGCGTGAGAACATGGGAAAACAAGAAACTGTTCGAAGTCTCGACACCTGTCTCGAAACAATCCGAACAGAGGTGAAGCGAGCCCCGTTTCTTCAGGTCGCAAATTCGCTGAGTCGTGTGGCTCTTTTGCTGGCGATCGCAGGTTTCACGACCATCACGATTGGTTGCGCGACAAGCAAGGAGGCGCACGGGCCAAGTCCTTCGGGAATGAAGGGGGATTTCGAGCCTGTTTCGATGAAGGGACCCGTTTTGCTGCGCTTGAAAGCTCAGCCAAAGACATCTGAGACTGTGGACTACTATCACATCTCGGCTTCTCGGGCTTTTGAAGGACGTGAACTTCGCCACGAGAAAACAGAAACGCTTGGTTTCACGGCGACCGCGGAAACGGTGAAAGCCGAAGGCGAGAAGTTCACGCAAAACATCACGGTCACAAAGAAGGATGGCACCATTGGTCTACATGACTTTGCGATGCCAGAGCCTGGAGAGCGTCTTGAGATCGTTGCCGACGCAAAAGGAAAAATCTTAAAGGCGGGGGATTGGCCGACGAATTCGATTTTCTATGTTTCGCCGATCTCGCTTCCTGAAAATCCGGTGGAAGTTGGCGACACATGGATGATGCAGTCGTCGTGGCTTTCGCTGCAGGACATGGTCCCTTACGAACTTGAAATGGTCTCGATCTTAAAAGGCTTTGTGAAGTGTGGAAACGACACTTGTGCCGATATCGAGATCAACGGCAACGTCGGCATGCAAGGACAACTGAAGCAGACGCTGGTGTTTCGTAGTGAGTGGCGAGGGCGACTTTTGTTTGCCATCGAGGCCGGAACAGTCGCGTGGTCGCGCACGAATAGCGAAGAGACGTTTGCCTACGACCGGATTCATCGCACAGTTGGCTCGTGCCTAGAGGCGGCATTGCGTGAGCCTGCGACTCGCGCGATTTTACCGGGAGGAACAAAGCCGGTGTGCGAAGGTTTCGCTCCACCGGTGGCGTCCACGGCCGGGCAACCAAGCGGTACCTAGTTCGCCGCGCGGGCTGTGGGTGTAAGGCTCTCGTGGGCCCTTACATCCCGAATTCTTTTAAACAGCTGATCCAAGAAAGACGATAGCGGTGAATCACGCGGCCATCGGCCGAGTCGACCGCCATCATCCCACCTTTGTGGCCGCCGCCACCTTTTAGTTCGATCGACGAGCGTAGCTTCAGATCGACCGATTTTTTCGCTGGCAAACAAGACAGCAGATCCGGCCCGTTAAGAGGTTTGATCGTTGTTAGTAAGTAGTTTTGTGAAACTGGGCCTGCCCAGCGCTGGTAACCAAATGACTTGTTGAACCCCGCGTGTGAAGGGCCATTTTGAAAGTCGACTTTTTGTTCGGCGCGTACACCCGCATCGAGATGAACAAACCCGCGGAAGTCGACCGAGTCGATGCGGTACGACCAGAGTCGCGGTTTTTTGATTCTCACGCGGACTTCGCAGTTTGAGCGCGAGTTGGAGACGTCGGCACCGACGCGAGTTTGAAACTCGTCAAAGAGCACACTGAGTTCGCTAGCATCCGGAGACAAAACGACAGCGACTGTGCCGGGACGACAGCCATCACCGCCGTATTCGACACGTTCAACTTCAATTTCTCGTGGGTTAAAACGCTGGCCCCGAATGAGGTCGTCAAAAAATCCGGCCTGGGCGGGGAGTGAAGTTCCGAGGACGCTGGCTCCGAGCAGAGCGGCTCCTGCCAATTGTTTGATCCGAATCGGCTGCATCGCGGGCCGTGTGGCAGCCATCGATTGTGAAACTGCGAGCATGAGGTCCGAGAGTTTGCCGACGACGAGGTTTTCCAGTTTTCGGCGTAGGTTTTTGGTCGATCTGTTCACGTTAAGCCCCTTTGATCCCGTTGAAGTGGTCCCCTAAGAGACACTGCCATCACTTTTCGGGCAGCGCCGCCAAAGGGGGAGATCAAGTCCTATGCCGTGAACTTCAGGGCCAGAAAGACACCGCCGCGGTACCTCCTTGTTTTTTGATTTGCGCGGCGTTAGACGCCCTGCAAATCAAAAAACAAGGAGGTACCCTCAGTCCTTGAGCTCGGCCCAGGTGACGCCGTCGCCGCCGGTTTCGGGGCCTGCGGCTCGCCACTTCTTCACGTAGACCGAGCGTGAAAGGTACGAGCGGATGGCGCGTTTTAGCACCTCGGTGCCGTGCCCGTGCACGATCTTGATACGGTTTTCGCCGTTCAAAGCGGCAGCATCAAGCTGGGCTTCCAAGATCGACATGGCGTCGTCTTGGGTTTTTCCACGAATGTCGATGGTGCGTTCGCTATCGGTCATCGTGACCTGCACGCCAGAGGCTCGGCGTAGGGCACTTTGTGTGGGGTTTGCAATCGAGTGCGAGGGACGAAGCTGCGTCCAAGGAAGTGTCAGGCGCATCGAGTTGGCGAGGATCAGGATCTCACCTTTGGAGTTACCCTTCCCTTGGATCAAGCCTTCGCCGCCGATGGATGGGACGAAGATTTTTGATCCGGGTGGATAGGCCTTTTCAAACTCTTCCAGGGTTTCAATTTTTTTCCGCTGAGGAATCGTGCCGGCTGGTGGAGCCTTGACGATCTCCGGGAGTTTTTGTTTCACCTCTTGTAGGCGTTCGTGCTTTTGGAAAATGGTCTGCACCGAAGAGAAGTCGAGCATCTCGTCGATTTTCTTTTCAGTCTTCTTGATGGCGCGATCCATCCACTGGTCGCGCTCTTTTTTGAAGTTTGCGATCATCTCGAGATACTTGCGTTTGGACTCTTTGGCGTCCTGCATCTCCTTGAAGAGGTCGCGACGAAGAGCATTGAGCTCTTCTTTTAGAGTTTCAAGATCACGAAGGTGTTCTTGTCGTGCCTTCATCTCGGGGCTTAAGTGCGAAAGCGCACGTTCCAAAATCGCTTCATCGACGCCGACACGTCTTGCAGTCTGAAGCGCTAAGCTCTGCCCGGGAATTCCCATGAAAAACTGATACGTCGGAGTGCCGGAAGATTGATTGTACTCAAGGCTTCCGTTGATGACACCGCTTTCCGGTGTCCAGCCAAGTTTCAGAGGTCCCAAGTGCGACGTGATAACGCCAAACACACCGTTGGCGGCGTATGTTTCGAGAAAGCTTCTTGCCAAGGCCGAGCCCTCTTCGGGATCTGTCGAGCCGCAGATTTCGTCGATCAACAGCAGGCGCTTAGGCCCTTTGTGTTTGGCAGCGGCATTCAAGGTTTTCACATGGGCCGCAAATGTTGAAAGAGCGGCGTCGACACTTTGTTCATCACCGACAGCGATGTGAATGCCTTCGAAAAACGGAATCTTGGATTGATCGTCGGCGCAGATCGGGAGTCCACAGCGAGCCATCTGTGCAGCAAGGCCCACGCTTTTCAGGAGTACGGTTTTTCCGCCGGCGTTGGGGCCCGAAAGCAGCAGAATGCGGCTCTGCCCACCGCTATGGCCGCCACTTTGACCACCCCCCAGTTTCACAGTGTTGGGGATGACCTTTCCGCCTTTGAGCGAGTCGTTCAACAATAAAACAGGGTGGCGCACGTCGCGAAGATCCATGGTGTCTTGCGAGAATTGGATCGGATTGGCTTCAAGAACTTCGGCGAGTTTGGCTTTCGCCAAAACCAAGTCGGCCTCTAATAACGCTTCGCTGGATTGAAGAAACTCAAGCGCCAGCGTTTTTAAATAGCGCGCCATCTGTGTCAGCAGGCGCTCGATCTCTTCTTCGATTTCAACGTCGATTTGGCGAAGGCGATTGTTCAACGGGACAACGTCGTCGGGCTCCATGAACACGGTTTGTTTGGACTGACTTGAGCCGTGAATGATGCCAGGGAAGAAATGCTGCATTCCCGATTTAACCGGAATGACCCAGCGTCCTTCACGTGTGGTGACGAAACGTTCTTGCACGACGGGGTCCATGTCGTGGGCTTTGACCAGGCGATCAAGAGTTGTGTGAAGGGCCTTGGTCCGTGAGGTCTTCTCGCGGTGAAGGTTGTAAAGCGCTTCGCTGGCGTCTGTGCGAATCTCACCGCTTGGGCTCATCAGGTGATCGATTGCCGAAAGCGGTGGCTCGGCGTTCATCAAGAGGTTTTTTAGGCGCTTCACCCAGGCGTTGTCGAAGGGCTTTAGGACTTCTGCGAGTGCGATGACTTCGATGCAAAAGCGGCGCACGTCACGAAGTTCAAGAGTCTGCAAAACCGCGTCTCGCTTCAGACGAGAGTGCCAGGTGTGAAACAGGTCGAGACTTTCGGCAAACGGGCGTTCGCCCATGGAGAGCACGGAGCGTGCGTCTTCAATTTCGGCAAACGACTGAAGAGCGGCGGCTTCGGATTCGAGACGGTCGATGGCGCGAAGCCGCGCGCGAGCCGGTTCGCTGGTGGCGAGGCTTTCCAGTTTTGCGACGATCAGACCCCAGTCGATGGAGTCTCCGAATTTTTCCCGTTCCAAGCTTCGCCCTCTGCTTGTCAGCTTTGATAGTCAGCTGCGCTGACTAGTTTTTAAGTCGGCGCATGGCTTGAATGAGAAATCCCATCAGCGCGCCAAGCGCCAGCCAAACCGAGTACCCGGCGATCTTCGAATAGAGGACCGTAGGTGGGTTTTTGACATAGGGAACGGTGTACGCCCCATACCACTCTTTGTCGATAGGGGAGTTCTGCAATTGCTCGCCCGAGGCAAGCATGACGGTCGTGATACCGGTGTTTGTGGAGCGGAGCAGCGGTCTGCGGTTTTCCACAGCACGAGCCAGCGTCATGGTCATGTGTTGATAGGGCTCGAAGGTTCGTCCAAACCACGAGTCATTGGTGACGTTCGAGAAAACCTCCGCCCCTTTGACCGCCATCGCAGCCGAGAACTTTGGATAAAGACTTTCCAGGCAAATCTGCGGGCCCAGGCGAAATTCGCCGAGGTTCATCACGCTTGGTCCGGGGCCCTCGCCGAAGCTGCCGAGACCAGGAAACAGCCACTTTGTGTAGGGAATGATGTCGGAGAAGGGGAACTTTTCTCCAAACGGAATGAGGATGGATTTGCGATACGGTTCGGTCAGCAGCGTGCCTGTACCCGACATGGCAAAAAAGCCGTTGTAGGACTTCTTTTTTGTGGTGTCGTACGAATAGGCGCCCGTGAGGATCATCTTGTTTCTTGTCGACGTGAATCCGCGAAGCGCAATCCAGTTCCTCTCATTGGAAAATGCCTGATCGAGATAATCGGGGAAAGCGGTCTCGGGCCACAGCGCAAAGGTTGCGTCAGGGTGTTGATCAAAGCCTTGTGCGGAAAGTTTGATGTAGTTTTCCACAATCGGAATCGAGAAGTCTTTTTGCTTTTCTGCGATCAGTTTTTCGTAATTGCCGACGTTTCCTTGGACGATGAGGAATTTCAGGACGCCGTCCGTGTTTTGCCACGGCTTTTCTCGGCCCAGGCCGATGAGATTCACAGCAACAAAAACTCCGATCCCTGCCGCCAGCCAGGGCAGGGTGGGACGAAGTCGCTGGAAGCGAGTTTGCGGTTTTGGGGTCCAGCGCAACCAGCCCATCGCAAACAGCCCGTTGACCGCGAGGCTGAGGAGGTTCAGCCCCTCAAAGCCGAAAAGATCAGCAGCCTGTGCGCCGGGAAAGCCCGCCCAGAGCCAGGTGTAGCCAAGATGCCAAGGAAAGATCGCCGGCCAAACGGCTTCGATTGCGGCAAAACTCGCCAAGAAAATTCCGATTTGAAGACCTGGCGTGACAGTTTGGCGCTGTCCGTTTCGGCGCTCTAACCACAGTGTCAGGGCGACGGTCAGTGCGGGAGAAAGAGCGTAGTAGAGATGTGCGATCGAGCAAAAACCGATCAGGACAAGGACGCCCGCCCACATAGGAAAGTGACCGAATTCGACAGCTGTGATGGAGATCCAGTGAAAGCCGATCGCATTGAGCACGAACTGCGAGAGCCATCCAAAGACGAAGGCGCGCCTCACGGTTTCCCGCCAGGGTGTCGTCGGCAAGTTCCGAAGACGATCGGTCTCGCGGAGTGTGGCGATGATCAGTGGCACAAGTCCGAAAAGAATCGCCCACGGCGGAAACGGAATATAGCTTGTGCCTATAAAAAGGCCTGTTAAGATCGGAAGCAGGTAGACGGTTTTCACTCTGACGATCATAGCAAATCTCTTGAGCTGGTAAGCAAGTCAGGAATGAATCCGAATGCAAAAGGTTTTGAAACTCTGACTGGCTTCGATGGACCGAAGCCAACGTGAAAACAGGCGTAAGGGTAACAAGAAGTTATGCGAAGCGAAACATACCGCGAAACTCACCAAGATTCTGTTCGCAACTCTCAACACACAGCAGGCCATATCACTCGCACTCGCTGCCCAGCGTGCCGCAAGCTGTTTGCGATTGAAACCGATACGCTAATGGCAATGACTCGAGCCGGTGCTTATCGGGCAGAATTCAATTGCACGAGCGACTTCTGTCGAACGTCGTTTGCGATTCCGCTGCCGTTGCCAGAAGGTTTTGATGGCGTCGCGGTGGTTCCTTCTATTCAAATTCGCCCTGCGGATCTCGAAACAGCCCAAGGTGCGGCTCAATCAATCACACCAACGGCGACACAACCAGCGAAACTCGAGTTGGAATTCAGTCATCAACCAGAGATCGACTTTGTCGAGAGCGAACGGCCGTCGGCCAAGGTCGAGCAGCGCGAACAACCGCTCACCAGCACGCTCGCTCTTGAAAAAGAATGTCCACGCTGTAATGCGAAGAATGCGGCCACCATGACCGAGTGTGTGCGATGTGGAATCGTCTTTGACCGATATGACAGCGGAGAGATCGGCACCAAGGCAGACCTTCGGGTCGAAGAAGAAATGGCGCTTGGTGGAACTCGCGAACTTGCGGCGCTTTGGGACAAGCTGATCGAAGACTATGAGGATCGTGTGCGTCACGATCGATTCGTCAATGCGTGCCGAGACGCCAAGGCGCTTTCGTACGCGGCCAAGAAGTACTCGCAGATTCTGGTTTCGGCTCCACAAGACGAAGTCGCGCGACTGATGCGCAATCGCATCGTGGCGTTGGTGTCGGCGCAGGCGGAAGTTTCGACGATTCCCATTCGACTGAACTTCCGAATTCCATCCTTGAACACGATGGCGCTTGCGATGGGATCTATCCTCTTTTTCTGGGGACTCATGATGCCGCAATTAAAGAACATCATGGAGATTGGTCTCTCCATGGTTCTTCTTTCTATTGGCGTGCGACTGGCGCTGCGTGCGCGCGTCTAGCGATTGGGGTCGAGGTCCGGCGGATTGCCACCACCTGAAGACCTTGATGGCTCGCGCGCAGTCGGCGCTCCGATCACATTCAAAAGATTTTTCCCAAACGACGTCATCTCTTCGGCCGGATCCACGGATTTAAAGTCCGAACTCAAAGCGGAAGGTCCCACCTGTCGGGCGCGAACCGATGGATCGGCTGCAAACGCCGTCGGCGAAGTGCGCTCGGTGTTCACAGTCGCTTGGCCTGTGATAGAAATCCCCATGTCGAGACTGGTAAGGGCTTTGTACGCATTTAGGAGTTTCGCGGTACCGGTTTTTGAGAGAAGCGAGGTGTATTCGTCGCCCGTGCGGAGAATGTACTTCTTCACATCGCTAGCTGAGAATTCAGGTCGGTGCGCCATCACCAGCACAGCAACACCTGTCGTA
>CAKQVW010000088.1 GCA_934277865.1 uncultured Pseudobdellovibrionaceae bacterium
GCGTGAAGAGGAAAGCACTTCTACAACACAGCAAAGACGCCGTTTTCTTGCTAGCTCAGAACATCAAGCTGGAACGAAAGAGACGTAAGATGAGCGAAACCGATCTCGCCGATCGCGCGGGAATCGCCCGTTCCACTTTGCAAAGAATCGAAAAAGGAGACCCTTCTGTGGAGATTGGAACCGTCTTCAACGTAGCACACATCGCCGGCGTGCAGCTGTTTGGCACCGAGAGCGAATTCACAAGTCTACTTTCCAGGACAGAAGACAAGCTTGCACTTTTGCCTAAGAGAATTCGAAACGATCAAACCGATAAAGACGTGTACGATGACTTCTAACGAACCCTCCCAAGCCTATGTCTGGATATGGCTGCCGGGAGAGGCTTCACCCGTCATTGCCGGCCTTCTCACTCAAGATGGGCCTTTGCTTAAGTTTAACTACGGCCAGTCCTACTTGAAGAGGGAAAACAAAATCTCGATTTACACAAAGGAACTCCCTCTACGCGCAGGGAGAATTGATCCGCTCGCAGGCCTGAGCATGCCGGGGTGCATACGAGACGGCGCACCGGATGCGTGGGGCCGACGAGTCATCATCAATCGGAAATATGGGAACACCGGCAAAGACATCGTTCATGATGATCTAAGCGAGCTTACCTATTTCCTTGAGTCCGGTTCAGATAGAATCGGTGCTTTGGACTTCCAGAGCGGCGAAAAATATCAACCCCGCGACATGGATGAAGCCCCCCTCGAAACCCTTCTGGAGGCGGCGGAACTCGTGGAACGAGGCAACCCTCTTCCGATCGGCTTGGACAGGGCCCTGCACCACGGTACGGCGATCGGCGGCGCACGGCCAAAAGCACTGATTAACGAAACCGATCGAAAGCATATCGCCAAGTTTTCATCAACAAACGACACCTATAGCGTCATCAAAGCCGAGTATATCGCTATGAAGCTGGCGGCGCTTGCAGGTCTAAATGTCGCGAAAGTTAAGCTCGTCAAAGCGGCCCACAAGGACGTTCTGCTGATTGAACGGTTTGACCGAGTGAAGGCAAATGGTGGCTGGGCGAGGAAGGCCATGGTGTCGGCCCTGACAATGCTTGAGCTGGATGAAAACCTCGCCAGATACGCGAGCTATCAAAGACTGGCGGAAATAGTTCGCCTGAACTTCACGGCGGCCAGCGCGACCTTAAGAGAATTGTTTTCCCGCATCGTCTTCAATGTCCTCTGTGGAAATACGGACGATCACGCCAGAAACCACGCCGCGTTTTGGGATGGCTCACGCCTGACGCTGACGCCGGCGTATGACATATGTCCGCAGATGCGCACCGGTGGCGAAGCCAATCAAGCAATGAGCATTCTGAGCAACGAGCGTCGCAGCCAAATCGCATTGTGTCTGGACGCCGCAGAAGAAGTCTTTCTGTTAAATCGAGCCGAAGCCTTTGAACTCGTCGAACGCATCGCGCACACGATTGTTAACAATTGGAACAGTGTCTGCGAAGAAGCTCAGGTCAGCCCAGTGGACAGAAAGCTCTTTCAATCTCGTCAATTTTTCAACCCCTACGCCCTCGAAGGCCTAGGCGGCGACGAAGAAAAGAAACTGAAAAACCTAAAGTCAGACTTCGAAGCAATGTAGTGTCCTTACCAACCCACCCTGCACCATCCTCTGAATAACACTCTGCGCATCAGACGACTTCAGTCGCAAGGTTCGCTAGAAATATCCGCTGTTTAGTCCCATTTAGCAGAGGGTAAAATCTATGAAGGTCGCACTATTGGCCGGTGGCCTCGGCACACGAATCGGCGAAGAAACCGTGACACGCCCAAAGCCGATGATCGAGATCGGTGGAAAGCCCATTCTCTGGCACATCATGAAGCACTACTCAAAACACGGCTTCAATGAGTTCGTGGTGCTGCTTGGCTACAAGGGCTACATGATAAAAGAGTTCTTCGCGAACTACTACCTTCACCAATGCGACGTCACGATCGACACCAAAACTGGCCAAATGACGATGCACAAAAACGAAAGCGAAGATTGGAAAATCACGCTCGTCGAAACAGGCCCGGAAACCATGACAGGCGGCCGCGTGCTTCGCGCACGCAAGTATCTTGAAGGCGCGCCGTTCATGCTCACTTATGGCGACGGCGTTTCCGATATCGACATCAGCAAGCTTGTCGAGTTTCACCAAACCCAGAAAAAGACTCTCACTTTGACTGCGATTCAACCCGAAGGCCGCTTTGGCGTTGTCGACATCAAGGCTGACAACTCGGTTGCGAAGTTCTTGGAAAAACCTCGCGGCGATGGCTCTTGGATCAACGGCGGATTCTTTGTCTGTGAACCAACGATCTTCGATTCGATCAAAGACGGCGACAAAACCATCTTCGAACGTGGCCCGATGGAATCCCTTGCGGCGCAAGGTCAGATCGCGGCGTATCGACACGAAGGGTTTTGGAAATGCATGGACACGCTTCGCGACAAGCAAGACCTTGAAACACTTTGGAACTCCGGCCGCGCACCCTGGAAGGCATAAAACAGAAAATGAACTTCGAGAGCTTTCGCGGAAAAAAAGTTTTCCTCACCGGCCACACGGGCTTCAAAGGTTCTTGGCTAGCGCTTTGGCTACAGACCTTAGGCGCCAAGGTCACCGGCTACGCGCTGGCGGCACCGAGCAAACCCTCGCACTTTGAACTCTTACGCGAACGCGGAATACTAAAGATCGACTCGGTTCTGGGCGATATCTGCGACTACGAATCTTTGCGCAATGCACTTTTCGACGCCGACCCGGATCTGATTGTTCATATGGCGGCTCAACCCATTGTTCTTCGTAGCTACCGAAATCCCATCGAAACCTATGAAACCAATGTGATGGGAACGCTGAAAGTCTTTGAAGCCGCCCGCGCGCTGATCGCCAAGCGTAAATCCGAAGGACGCAAGGCCTCCGGTCCAACGGAGCTTGCTGTCTTAAACATCACCAGCGACAAGTGTTATGAGAACAAGGAAACTCTTATCGGCTATAAAGAAACCGATCCGATGGGGGGATACGACCCGTACTCTTCGTCAAAAGGCTGTGCCGAGCTTTTGTTCGCTAGCTACCAGCGAAGCTACTTCCCCGTTCACAAGTTTGGTCACGATCACCACGTTCTTATGGCAAGTGTGCGCGCCGGAAACGTCATCGGCGGCGGTGATTGGGCGGAAGATCGCCTGATTCCTGATCTCATTCGCGGCACGGCCCGTGGCGAAGTGACGGAGATTCGAAATCCCACGGCGATTCGACCTTGGCAGCATGTGCTGGAACCTCTTTCCGGATATCTGACCGTGGCCGCTCGCCTTCTCGAGGGCGACGCGAGGGTCGCGACCGGGTTCAACTTTGGTCCGCACGAAGAAAGCTGCGTCACGGTCGGCGAGATCTTAAAGGCGCTTCAAAGCAAGTGGAGCGGCATTCAGTTTCGCCTTGGAGGCGAGGGCAAACTGCATGAGGCGCACTTCTTGAAACTGGATTCCACAAAAGCCCGTACCGAACTGGGCTGGAAGCCAGTCCTGAAATTCGAAGAAACCATCCAGTGGACCGCGAATTGGTACAAAGCCCATCAAGAGCGCAGTAACCTTTTGACCGAAAACCAAATCGCGGAGTTTCAATCTAGGATGTTTCAATGAAGAAGGCCTCCTACGTCATCGAGCCCTATTACCAGAGAAACGCCTGCTTCGATCTCTCTGACAAAGTGAAGAATCGCGACGGCGCGATGTACTTCGCATGGGCTTTGCGTAACGCTTTGGCGAAACGAGGCTACGACCTTCAAACCGACGACATTCATTCTCCTCACGATTCTGATATCGCGATTTACGCGGATATGCCCCGGTACTCCGCCCCGCTTCCTCGACCTGAGAATCGGAGCAAATCTCACCTCATAGCTTTCGAGAGTGAGCTAATTCTTAAGAGCAACTGGCTACCAGAGAATCAGCGACTCTTTCATACGATTTTTACCTGGCATGACGAATTGATCGCCAAGAACGCTTCCTCAAAGGATCCTGGAGAAACGAAGTTTGTAAAATCGAATTTTACCTTCAAGCTTCCAAAAGGGCCGCTCCCCAAGCCATTCTCGGAACGAAAACTCATCACGCTGATCTCCGGCAACAAGGCGGTCCGACACCCACTCGAACTCTACTCGGCTCGACGTGATTTCATTCGCTGGGCGGAAGCTCACATTCCTTCTGAATTCGAATATTACGGCATCGGCTGGGAGTGGTTCTACTTGCGCGGAGGTTTTTTCCACAAAGTTCTGCGCAAGCTGGGGCTCCTGAAGTACATGCCAAAATCCCCTTCTCGGTGCTATCGCGGGAAAGTTGTCGATAAATTTCCTGTGCTTGAAAGTTATCGCTTCTCTCTGTGTTTCGAGAACGGTCGCGATATTCCCGGATATATCACAGAGAAAATTTTCGATTCGATGATCGCGGGCTGCATTCCCGTGTATTGGGGAGCGAACAATATCTCCGATCACATCCCTGCAGATTGCTTCATCGATTACCGGCAGTTCGCATCTCGCCCGAACCCACATCGCGAACTCGTGGACTATCTAAGAGCGATGCCCGAATCCAGATGGCAGGAATATCAAAACGCGATCCGCGGCTACTTTAATTCTGAAAAAGCGAAGGCCTTCGATGCGGACGCATGGGCAGAAATGGTAGCATCCCATGTCACCTCGAACTGAAGTACTGGCGATCGGTTTCGCACGGGCTCTACAAGTCGCGATCATGTTCGCAACTTATAAAGCGCTGACTCAGCTACTCACGCAAGAGGAGCTCGGCGCATATTTCTACTTCCTCGGTATCGCAGGCGGGGTTGGCCTGATTCTCGTCAATCCTGTCGGCGTCTTTATCAATCGCTTCATACATCAATGGGTGAAAGATAGATCGGTCGCCAAAAAAGGTCTGTTTTTCCTTGGTTTCTCCACACTCGCAGGTCTGACAGCAAGTGTGATCGTAATTGGTCTCAGTAAAACGGCAGGACTTGGCACCGCCATTGCCGCCTCTAGCTTGGGGCTCTACGTCGTTGGAAATACGATCACTAATACCTTTATTCCGGCGATCAATATTCTAGGACGAGCAATTTTGTTTGCATGCCTAACAGTGATCTCTCAGCTGGTAACGGTATTGGTCGCGATGTATGCGACTTCTAACAATGCGCTAGCCTCTACATGGCTCTGGTCGTACGGATGCACCTTCGCAGTGTTTGGCATTTTGGCCTACGGCCTCACGTGCCGCATGAACGACTCCTCGTCCCATATCCCAGAAGGAAGCCAATCTCAGAGCCTCTTTAAGTTCGCATGGCCTCTCGCCGTATCGAATATTGGCCTATGGGCTCTTACTCAGGGATATCGTCCCTTAGGTGCATGGCTTTCCAGTCTCGAGTCACTGGCCATCATCGGACTGGGCATCGGAATCGCGAGTTCTGTCGCCAATGCGTTCGAAATGTTGGTGCATCAAATCTTCATGCCAAAATTCTTTCGCAGTCTTCACTCAAACAGCGCTCAAGAACGAAAAGAAAAATGGAGACAGCTCTGGCAATGTGTCGTGCCTCTTTATTTGGCCGTGACGTGTTTTGCGATTGGTTGTTCGAAAATTCTTTTGAGCTTGCTTGCATCGACGACATACGAGAATGCCTGGATCTACCTCACCATTGGCGCATGTGCCGAATTTTTACGGATGCTATCAAGTACGTTGAGTCTCGTTTCGGTTTCCGAATTGAAAACCCGAGCAACGGTTGTCCCATATCTCACTGGCGGCGCGGTATTCTTCGTTGCCGCAATGGCCAAGACTCCTCTAGGACATAGCGTCCTACTCGGACAAGCCGCAACTCTTCTCTTCATGCTTTGGAAGTTTCAAGATTCACAGTGGTATAAGGTCTCGGCTGGAGAACTTCGAATCATGGCCGCTAGCTTACTCCTAGTCTCTCCATTCTTTCTTGAGTCCTCAGGTCTGGTGACGAAACTCCTGGTACTCGCATTGGCGGGTCTCGCACTCGGAACGATTCTTCTGCTTGCAACCAGAAAATGGGCTTCACGATGAAACGAGTCACAATCTGTGTGCCGACATATAATAGCGAAGCGACTTTGCGGGCGACTTTGGATTCGGTCTTGGCGCAGACTTATTCGAACCTGGTCGTGAAGATTTTTGACAACGCTTCGATCGATAAGACTGTGCAGATTGCGCGCGAGTTCGCGATGAAAGATCAACGCGTGCAGGTTTTTGCGCATCCGGAAAATGTCGGCGGCGAAGGAAACTTCAATCGCTGCATCCAGGCCGCCGAGGGTGAATACATGGCGATCTACCACGCCGATGACCTCTATGAAAAAAACATGGTGGAAAAGCAGGTCGAGTTTTTAGAAGCTCACGCCGATTCCGTCGCCGTCGCCACCGGTGCAAGCCTGATTGACTCCGTCGGCCATGAGCACGGACTTCGCTTTCTACCTCCACCGCTAAGAAATCGCGCCCAAGTCGAATTTCGCTTTGAGGACCTGCTTCGTTTGACACTGAAGTATGGGAATTTCATTACCTGCCCATCCGTCATGGCGCGTGCAAATGTCTACCGAGATCAGATCGGGCGCTTTCGTGGCGAGCTCTTTGGCACTTCCTCGGATCTTGATGTATGGCTTCGCTTTGCAAAGCTTGGAAGATTTGGCCTATTGACGGCGCCACTGATGCGCTACCGCGCGTCCGAAGCCAGCTTTACGGTACGTGAAACCAAAAGACGATTCACCGAGCACGATCTTCTTAAGACTTTGAGACATTACGTTACAGATAAAAACGACGGCCTTAAACTATCCGCCCAGGACGTTCGGTATCTCAAGTTTCACGAATTGAAGGATGCAGCCGCTAGGCGAATGAACATTGTCTTAAGCCTACGCACGGATCACCCCTTGCCGAACTTTGGTGGTTCGTGGTTGAGCGTGCTGACGATGGCGGTTGAGAGTCGCTACCACCTGAAGTTCGCGCTCGCCAGTTTTGTGATTTTCGCGCTTACAACGCCGCTAAAGTGGTTGAGGATCTTTAAATGAGAATTCTCTTTCTACTTCGTAACGCCGAAGGTGGGATCCGCACGCACGTCGTGACTCTGATGCGTGGGGCACTTGAACACGGTCACGATGCACTTTTGATCACAGACCTAAAGCAAGCCGACGGCGGCTTTCACAAAGTCTTAGAGCTTGAACCTGAGATTCGAAAGCGCGTGGTTTCGATTCCGATGAAGTCAGCGCCAGGCCCATGGGACCTGATGACTCTCTGGCTGCTCTTTATCGGACTTAAGTCGGCGCGTTCTAGCGACTCCGAGCAAGTCGTCGAATTTGATGCCGTCCACGGCCACGGCGCCAAAGGCGGACTCTTTGCCAGACTTTGCCGCGCCTTCGGCATTTTACCCAAGGCCACGCGCGTGATCTACACGCCCCACGGCGGAAGCCTTCACAAGATGCACGGCAGGATTTTCAACAAAGCCTACGTGTGGATTGAACGATGGCTTGCTCGCTACACCGACGTCGTTCTCTGCGAGAGCCGCTACACTTTGGAGCAATACGAATCCCGAGTTGACCGGGCGGCCAAAACTGGCGTTTCGGCCAAGCCTCTTGTTTCGCTGAATCGAAATGGCATTGATCCCATCGAGCCCGTGCTGGATACGTGGCCCGATGGCCTAGGCCGCATAACACCAGTGAGAATCAGAGCCTTTGGCCTGCTTCGTGACATCAAAGGTTTTGATGTCTTGATTCAAGCCGGGCACTTTTTAAGGCAACGTGGCTACAAAGCAGAAATTGAAATTTCGGGGCAAGGAAAGTCTCGAGGCGCTTTGGAAAAACTCGCACGAGATCTCAAACTTCGCACCGAGGACCAAACAGGTGTCACGGTGGAAATCCATCACGAAACCTCAAACGCCCTTTATGAAATGCGCGAAGCCCATATCGTGGTGCAACCGTCACGCTTTGAAAGCTTCGGACTGGTTTCTCTGGAAGCGCAAGCCACCGGATGTTTTACGATTGCATCAAACGTGGGTGGCCTGGTGGATGTCGTCCACGACAAATCGACAGGACTCTTGGTCGAGCCTTCAAACCCCGAAGCTCTGGCCGATGCGATCGAGTGGGCCTTGAAGCACCCGGCGGAAGCCCACACGATTCGCGCCCGCGGCGTGAAACGCGCCGCTACCGACTTTTCCTCAGAACAAATGATCGAAGGCGCACTGACGGCATATCGAAGGCAGGAGACTTAATTCGGCTCAAATAATGCGTCTTGCACATAAGTATATACTTGTATATACTTATGTGCATGTTTGTCATGGATGTGGTTGCCGAGTTTAGTCGGCGCAAAATTAAATTCGCACTTGTTGGTGGCTACGCCTTGGCTCTTCACGGCATCGTTCGGGCAACGATGGACGTCGACCTTGTTCTCGGTCTTTCCTCGAAATCTTTGCATGAGGCGGAGTCGGCATTAAAAGCGCTTGGCCTGACATCTCGCATACCGGTAAAGGCTTCGGACATTGCAGAGTTCCGAACGGAGTATATCAAAAATAGAAATCTCGTGGCTTGGTCCTTCGTCGACTTCAATGATCCGACTCGCCAGGTGGATCTCTTGATCGTGCTTGGAATAGAGGAAATCACAGTTGAAAAAGTGTCTTTCGGGGGGAAAACCATTCCGGTGTCCAGCCTTGAAGACCTTCTGAAAATGAAACTTTCGGCGAATCGTCCGGAAGATCAAAACGACATATCGAAGATTCGAGACAAGCTGAGGAGTCGCAATTGAGAAAAAAGGCGGCGACAAAGAAACAAAAAGTACCGTCGAAAGGGGACGCGGTGAATAAGCAGAATTCTCGATTAAATACCGAGTACTCTGTTTCTCCCCAACAAGCTCTTCAATTCCTCGAAGACATGCGCTTACTCTACGCAAGTAAAGATGAGGCAACCCGTGCTATTAGCCTTCGTGTTCCCGAAAACCTCTTAAGGTCGCTTAAAGCCTGCGCGGCTATCGAAGGCAAAAAATATCAGTCACTAATGATTGAGATTCTTCGACAAGGCCTGCGCGATCGTAGCGGAAGACAAAAATAGAATTTTAACTGCCTTAAATGATTTCGCCGGCCCAGAGGGCGGCGACGAACTTCATGACCGGCAAAACGTCACATCCGTCTTCGGTTCGACGCGCACGCTCGGCTTGGCAAACCAAAACCTTGGCCTTCAACTTCGCCTTTGGAACATGCTCTGTAAAAGCACGAAAGCCTTTCGTGTCACGCTCATTTGGACTCTTCGTGTGTTTCGCCTCGATTAACACCAGCTCATCGTCGACCTGCACCACAAAGTCGACTTCGTTTCCTGTCTGTGTCCGCCAAAAATAGAGCTCCGCCTGAGGCTTCCGGTACGAGATATAAGCTTTGAGCTCACAGTAGACAAGGTGTTCAAACGCTTTACCAAGCTCGGATGGACCAAGAGATTCCACCGATTTCCTAAAAGTAAAATGCGCCACGCCGACATCGAAAAAATAGAATTTAGGCGCCGAAACAAACTTTCGACTCTTGGTTGGCCGATAGGACTCGAGTCTGTTCCCAATCAAAGTATCCTCAAGCAGATCAAAGTAGTCTTTTACCGTTCTTCCCGCCACCTGAGCATCGCTTCCGACTTTTTCGTAGTTGATCTGTTCAGAATTGGAGATACCAGCCACCGTGAGAAACCGACTGAAAGCGCCAAGATTTCGAACCTGAGCCTCAGCCAAAATTTCTTCTTGTAAGTACACGCCGATAT
>CAKQVW010000089.1 GCA_934277865.1 uncultured Pseudobdellovibrionaceae bacterium
GGAGTGACGGGCGGTTGATAAGCGAATGCGGAGCTAGCGACTCCAAGAAGCGCCATAGCGGGAAGAGTGGTGCGCAGTGAGAGTTTCATCCGGAGATTCTCCTAATTATAGAATTGTATGTGCGACCGGAAGTATAAGGCCGCGAGGCATGAATTTCTAGGGCACGTGAAATCTCTTGAATTTACAGGCGTAAATTGTCGCTTGCCGCGAGTGTCAACTCAGTTGACGGTCAAGGCAGACGGTCAGGCACGAAGCGCAAGGATACTCGTGAGATAAAGAATGTAGGCTCCCACAAAGATCGTGCCTTCTTTGCGGCTGACCATGCGGTCGCTCTTAAAGATAGGAAAGCAGGCGACGGCCGTCAGTGCAGCAATGGGAAGGTCGAACAATAATATCTCGCGAGCGACGGCAATGCCTCCAGGGCTTGAAAGGCAAGTGAGCCCGAGAATGACAAGAATGTTGTAGGTGCTGCTGCCAATCAGGTTTCCCACGGCGACGTCGCGGTCATTTTTCATGGTGGCGATGATGGTCGTCGCAAGTTCTGGAGCCGAGGTCCCAATCGCCACGATTGTGAGTCCGATGACAGCGTCGGAGATTCCATAAACACGAGCAATGGAGGTGGCCCCCGAAACCAAAAGCTCGGCGCCAAGGAGGGTCAACCCCATGCCGACAAGAAATAGCAAAATGCTCCAGGGAATTGGCCAGGCGTCGGCATGCGGAATGGCGGGGTCGATCTTGGGAATGGCAGCGACACCAAACTCCTCGGCAAACTCTTTTTGAACGCTTGGGCTTTCACGCCTGCTGAAACGAATAAGCGCGATGGTGTAGAATACTGCCGATAACACAAGGATCGCGCCTTCTGTTTGGCTGAGGGTACCATCCCAGGCCATCGCAATCAGCGCCAGGGAGGACGCGATCATCACTGGCACGTCAAGTTTGATGCTGAGAAGCTGAATGGGGAGGGCCCGCATGGCAGCGCTCAGGCCCAAGATGAAGAGAATGTTGATAACATTGGTACCGGCAATGTTGCCGATCGCGATAGATCCTCGGCCCTCGTTTGCCGCTTTGATGCCAACGGCGAGTTCGGGAACCGAAGTGCCAATCGATACAATCGTGAGTCCAATAATCAGCGGCTTGATGCCAAGAAGTGCGGCGAGGCGCGAAGCGCCACGCAGAAGCATCTCTGCCCCCAGAGTGATGATAACGAGACCCGCAAGAAAGATTACGTTGGGATGAACGAAGACATTCATTTCGCGAGAGTTCTCTATTCCAATCTAAGACTTAAAAAAGGACGCTTGGTCCGAGCCAAAAGACGCCGTGTCGTCGACCCGAGGAACAGCGCTCGGGCCCTCGAGCGTTTTGCACTGATCGTGATAATTCCCCAGGCTTTGCGTGCATCGGCGAAATCCGAAATGGTCTTCTCCAGCGGTCGCTTGCCGTTTTCTGTGTCGAGGGCCGCGACTGAGGCCGAGACCCCTTCTTTTTTAAGGGCCAGCCGCAGAGCTTTGAGCGCGGGTGTTGGATTTGGCTGGCGAATATCATCCTCGTGAAAAGGGCCGGCGAATCTTCTCGGCATGGCGTAGACCATGTCCAATTTTGCGCCGGAGGCCAGGCAGAGCCGAGCGATCCAGCGGAGTTCTTTTGGCGTGGGAGGAGCCTCGACGTCGACCGCAACCACCAGGCGTGGCTGCGTGCTGAAATCCGTCGTGTTGAGATGTGGCTTGATCACCAAGACTGACAGCTTGGAGGTGAGCGCGGCTGTTTCCGAAAAGCTTCCCAAGATCCACTGTGGAAGCCCACTGCGATCGTTGCTAGCAACCACGAGAAGCTCACGATCTTCGCGTCGTCCAAAGCGGGAGACATGTTCAACCAGCGATTCATTGTCCGCGCTCTCGGCGTGAAGCACTTTGGCGTCCACAAACTCGATGCGATTTCGACAAATTTCATGAAGTGTTTGCATGGCCTCTTTGGCGATTTTGGATTTGCTTTCGCGGTACCACGCTGCCGGCATCGCATAAAGTGAGGCATGTAGAACGGACACGAGAGTCGAATCTCCAATCACTCGGCCCTTCTGCAGAAGGTGGACGATCTCGCAGAATCGTTCGAAACTCTTTCCTTTTTCTGAAATCGGATCAATGGCAATCAACGCTGAATTGGATTTTGCTTTCATGCCAAAATGCTAGCCCGTGGCAAACAAGCGGAACAAGTGGCGCTGCATAATTCCTGTCAGGCTAATTTCGTTTATGGGTGAGATAAATGCTTTGAATTAGCTATCAGCAGGGCCGTGGCCCATGATGCGTCTTCTATGAATTTTGTTGCGCTTCTTTTTTTCTTTCTGCTCGCTGGTCACCAAGTGCACGCCGATCAGGTGTCGTTTGTCAGAGAGCACGACAAATTGAAGCAGCTTTTTCAGCCGGTCACGGAGGCTCTTGGTAAAACCTTTGAAGTCGTGATCGATGAAGAAGTCTACGAAGCGGCCGGGGCCGAATTTGATGGTCAGATCTACCGCGTGCGTGTTTCCCGGGGCCTCTTACGAAGCCCGAAGCTCGATCTCGACACGTTTCGCATGATCCTCTGCCATGAGGTCGGACATTTGTTTGCAGGCGCTCCTCGTCGAAATCTTCCGCCCGAGTGGGACGGAGTCATAGCGACAGATGGGCGAAGCTTGCTCAGCAGCGAAGGTCAGTCAGACTACTACGCGGCCAGAGGGTGTTTTCAGATGATGAGTCGTAACACCATTTCGCCACCGCTGAACGACGTGCCGCTGTCGATTCGTGAAAAGTGTGAAACAGCCTGGGGCGAAAGACCGCCGCAAGTTGAGATGTGCCTGCGCTCAGCGCGTGCGGCGAAAAACTTCTTGCGATTGACCTTTGATTTTCCCATCGACTTTGACCGTCCGGATCTGAGCCATGCGGGTGCGCTGATTCGCGATTCCTATCCGGCCCGCCAATGTCGACTCGATACCTTTGTGCAAGCCGCACTTTGTACAGATGCCCCTCAGCTGGTGTGGGCGGCGTTTGATGCGGGGAAATCCAATTGCCGCACAAATCCGGAAGCGCAGCGCCCAAACTGTTGGTACGTGGAGTAGCCGATCTATTGCGTATGATTCGAGTATGAGATGGTGGCCCCGGGGAGAATCGAACTCCCACGCCCTTGCGGGCACTGGATTTTGAGTCCAGCGCGTCTACCAATTCCACCACAGGGCCATTTGAGTAGAACGTGAAGATAGGGCCTCTTTCGTTTGATCTCAAGCAGTTCTTTCAAGCTTGTCGAGAAGAGCGACAGTTCTTTGATAGAAACCAAGGGGCGCCGATGAGGCGCCCAGGATGTGCCCTTTTTTGACGTGATGAAAAACTTTGCAAGGCCGCTCGGGCCCGCTCGAACTCCAGCGGCAATAGGACGTGTGGCGACGAGGTTTGCGCCTGTGACACGCGGTGGCACATGACTTGCCTGTTGGAGGGCGTACCCCAATTACGCCTCGTTTATTTCGAGGTGGAAGGAGATTGTGATGAAAACCTTCATGCGCGCCACGATTATGCAGTTGGCTGTGCTCATGACGATCGCAGGAGCTGCCCACGCGCAGACTCAGACGAAGCGTCTTGTGCAGATTGATGACTCGACTGGCGAGCTTGTCGAAGTCACACCTTCGGAAACCAATGCCGCTCTGCAAACGCAGCCTGGTATTGTCATTCTGAACAACCAAAAGGCGACTCAGACCTCAAGCCAGATGTCGAATCAGGCGGCGATCCAAGATCAGCCGACCAATGTGATCGAAGATTCGCCTCTCCAGATGTCAGCGGCCGAGCGCCGTCGTCGCGACCGTCAGGCTCTCGAGCTTCAGACGGAGCAAAAAATTGTCGAGAAACTGGAAGAGTCTCGTATGGAAGACGAACGCGCGCGTAGCGAGCGTCTTTTTGGAAACGGATTCTCCGGTCAGCCGCAACCAGCACCTGCTCCGCAGGCGGTTCAGGTGATCCAGGCTCCGGCACCTGTTCAGGTTGTCGAAGTGCCAGCTCCAAAAGAAGAGCCGAAAGTGGACGTGAAACAAGAAGTCCGCGCGGCACTTGAAGAGTTGAAGCCCAAAGAGACGCCGAAGCAGACGTCGTATTACGTGCAGGGTCTTGTCGGGATCGGGAACTATCCAGACGCGATCAACGTTCGTGGAAACGTGGCAACGGGATTCTCGTTTGGTCTGGTGACACCAGAGCGGTTTGTTGCAGAAGGGACATTTCAATATTCGGAATACGATATCGAAGACATGCAGGCGGGATATGCTTACGGATATCCTCCTTTCAAGACTTTGAATCAGTACAACTTCCAAGCGGCCATCAAGTATCAAATCTTGGGAGGAAAGATTCGTCCCGTGATTGGTGCGATCGCCGGCTACACCTACCGAACGTATGAAGAACAGCAGTACTACTACATGGGTAACTTGAAAAACGTTTCGACGAATGCGTTCGACGTCGGTGCGTTGGCTGGTCTCGACATTCAGCTGACAGATTCCTTTGCTCTTGGTTTCGATCTTCGTTGGATGAAGAACATCGCGTATCGCGAAAACTCGGACTTCCAACAATCGTTCGTTTACCCGCGCGCAGGGAAGTCGGTGGAAGAGCTGAACTACTACCTCGGATCGCTTTCGGGTAAGTTCACTTTCTAAGTTCACTCAAATAAAGTCTGAAAGCCCGTGAACCGAAGTGGTTGCACGGGCTTTTTTATTTGGCGTTCTTTGGCCCGGCGGCACATACTCAATTTGATATGAAGAAGTTCAGTCTCTCAATCTTGGCCTCCGGCTTTTTTTTGATAGCGGAATTCAGCCTCGCTCAAGGTGCGGCCGCGCCAGCGCCCACACTGTCACCAGCGCCAACACCTGCGTCCACACCAGCCTCGCCGCCGCAAGAGCGTGCGATTTCCATCACGCGTGTGGTCGGCGAGGCCGGCGGAAAGATTGTGACTTCGCGCGAGGTGCGCATCAATGAGGCGGTTGGGCTGACCTTGGCCAATGTCACTGGCACCAAGAAAATCACCGCGGTGGCGGACCCTGGTTTTCCACAACTTGTGCTGCGAGTTCTCGACGAGTGGACCGTCTATTTAGAAGCTGGCGAGATCGGAACCAAGCCGGTCGACAAATCCGAATCGGCCAAGCTCGCCAAATCGGTGATGGACACCTGGCGCGGACAAGCCGATTGGGAACGCCTCGAGCCAGCGGCTCACGAGGTCCGTGAGATCGTCGAACGCAAGCTAGTTGTTCAGGCGCTTGAGCGGTTGAAGAGCGATGCTTCAATGGTCAACGTCTCCGATGCGGAGGCGCTTCAGTACTACAAAAAAAATCGCCTGCGGTTTGGCAACATGCCGTTTGAAAATTTCAAAGACAATATCAAGGCGGCTTTGGTCAAAGCGCAAACCGAGCGTCGCATCATGGAATGGCGCTCGGTGCTTCGTCGCAAATATCGAGTTCGCAACTTTGTTGGGGCGTGATGACGACCCCCACTCTCAAATTCCTTAGCGGTGAATTGGCGCCGGCGGGTGAGCTGGCAGCGGGCGTGGAAGCGGCACGTACAGCCGGAGAGCTGTGGGCGCTTTCGTGGACTCCGTCGGCCTTGCTCGCCGAGGCGAAAGCGGCCAGGGTCCTCCTGGCCGTCGAGGAACGCCGAGACGGCGACAAAGAAGTGGGCTTTGTTTTGCTGCGGGCGCCAGGCGCCCTTTGGGAGATCACGCTGATGTATGTGGCACCGGAAGCGCGTGGCACGGGTGTCTTTGACGGTTTGATCGCTGCGGCAAAACGCGTCGCGTTATTGTGCGATGTAGCGGAAGTCGGAGGGCCTGACAGCCAGCGAGTGGGGTTGGAGGTTCGTGCCGACAACCGGCGTGCCAGAAATGCCTATGAACGAGTGGGGTTTCACGAGGTTTCTCGGCGAAAAGCCTACTACCAGGACGGTTGTGACGCGATTCTTCTGGAGACCCGCCTCTCGACAGGGGGAGGGCCGTAGGCTCGAAGGAAATGGGCCAATTGTTTGCCTTTCCCCCAGGGGTTTGTTATGAAAGAACCCATCACATGGCCCCGAAGGGCCATTTTTTTTTGCGCCAATCGGAGTCCGATTGGCTTATGAGTGAAGGTTCGACATGCGATTCGAAGAAATCGGAAACGAGTTTGATTCAGGTGATGAGTTTGAATCTCACGAGCCAGAATCCGACTCGTCGGATTCTGAGACGCAAATCGAGGAATCCTCGGGCACACTTGGTTGGCGCGAAAAAATCGCGAAGATGGCGGCAGAAGTCGCAGCTCGTGAGGGCTGTGAAGTTTACGACTTCGAATTTGTTGGGTCGGGCGGCAGTCGAGTATTGCGAGTCTATTTGGACAAAACCGGTGGCGGTGGTGTCTCGATCGACGACTGCAGCAATGTCTCTCGCGGCCTGAATCTTCTCCTCGACGTTGACGATGTCGTTCCAGGTGGCGCCTACAATCTTGAGGTTTCGAGCCCTGGATTGGAACGCGTGCTTCGCACGCCACAGCACTTTGCAAGGGCTGTGGGTGGACGCGCGCAAGTGAAGTCGTTTGAATCCTTTGCCGATCTCAACCCCGGTCTGGATGAGGCCTTACGAGCGAAGCTTGGCAAAGCCAAGCAGCTGGAAGGCACGATCCGCGGTATTGAAGGTGAAGGTGACGCTGCAGTTCTTCTGTTTGATGCCGAAAACGGCGGACACGTGATTGCGATTAAGGTGCCTCTGAAAAAGATCACCAAGGCCAACACGGTGTTTGTTTTCGAGAAGCAAGAGAAGAAGCAGCGAAAGTAAAGCAGTAACCGTTTGTAACTAGGAAAAGCTCTGGAGGACCAGATGGCAGGCGATAATTTTTCTGACTTGAGCCGAATGATCGAAGCGGTTTCGAAGGAAAAGAGCATTGAAAAACAAGTAGTCATCGATGCGGTGATTCAAGGAATGCTGGTGGCGGCTCGCAAGAAGTACGGCACCTACCGTGAGATCGAGGCTCAGTACAACGAAGAGTCTGGTGAAGTTGAGCTTTATGAGTTCAAAGAAGTCGTCATGCCCGAAGAGTTCATCGATGAAGAAATCGAAATCAAACTCGACGAAGCGCGCGAATTGAATCCCGATATTCAGGTCAATGACTCGATCGGTATCAAACTGGATGCGACCGAGCTTGGTCGAATCGCGGCACAGACCGCCAAGCAAATCATCACGCAGAAAGTTCGCGATGCGGAACGCGAAATCATTTACAACGAGTTCGAACAGCGCCGTGGTGAGGTGGCTTCGGGTATCGCTCGCCGTGTTGAACGCGGTATGATCGTCGTGGATCTTGGAAAAACCGAGGCGTTTATTCCGCTTCGTGAGCAAATTCCGGGCGAGGTTTACAAGCCAGGTGACCGTGTTCAAGGTTATCTTCTCGACGTTCGCCAAACGACACGTGGTCCGCAGATCATCATGTCGCGTGCGTGCGAACAGTATCTGATCAAACTCTTTGAACAAGAAGTTCCAGAAATCTACGACGGCATCGTGCAAATCATTGCAGCGGCTCGTGAGCCAGGCGCTCGCGCCAAAATCGCGGTTGTTTCGAAAGATCCAGCAGTTGATCCGGTTGGTGCGTGCGTCGGTATGAAGGGTTCGCGTGTTCAGCAGGTCGTGCAAGAACTGCGCGGTGAGAAGATCGACATCATCAACTGGGACGAGGACATCACGCGTTTTGCGTGCAACGCGCTCGCTCCTGCTGAGATTTCGCGTGTCTTCGTTGATGAAGCGAACAGAGAGATGGAAATCGTTGTTCCAGATACACAGTTGAGCTTGGCGATTGGTCGCAAAGGTCAAAACGTGCGTTTGGCTTCGAAGATCACAGGTTGGAAACTCGATATCTTGAGCGAATCGTCAGCGGCTCAGAAGACCGCAGACGCGATCTTCAACCTGCTCTTGATTCCAGGTATGAGCGAAACCATGGCTCAGAACGTGTTCCAGTCAGGTTTTGGCAGCTTCCAATCGCTGGCTGAGGCGAAGGCCACAGACGTCATGGCGATCCCCGGTTACGACAATCCAGACTTGGCCGAAAAGCTCATCGCGGATGCGAAGGCTTTGGTCGAGAAGTACAAGTCCGAAGGAATTCCGGTTCCAACAGCTCCTGTGAAGACACAGGCTGTGACTCCGGTTGGCAGTGCGAAGTCGCAAGCGGATGAGCGTCTGCGTGCGGAACTCGCAGCTTTGAATCAACAAGAAACGGCACCCTCAGACACAGCCTCTGAAAGCGCTGAGTAAGTCTTGAGAAGAGTGGAATAGTGGAAGGACGCACAGTGAAGGTTTTCGAATTTGCCAAAGAGATCGGCATGGAGACTCTGGCACTTATGGATAAAATCCGTGAGTGGAAGCTTCCTGTTCGAAGTCACATGGCGGATCTCGACTCGGAGATGCTCGAAGAAATTCGCACGAAGCTTCGTGGGGACTCAGAAGCCCAAGATTCGACAGCTAAGAAGGCGACTAAAAAAGTAGCCAAGAAGGCCTCGGCCTCAGAAGGCGCCGACGCGGACGAAGTCGCAGCGAAAGCACGTACGACAGCAAAGTCTGCAGGTGCGACCGTTAAAAAAACGGTAGCCAAGAGCAAAACGGCAAAGGCGGAGTCGCCTGCTGGTTCGGCAAAGAAGTCGGGGATCGTTGTTAAGAAAGCAGCGGCAAAAGTTGTCGTTCGACGCAAGTCTGATGAAGAAGAGAGCGTCGAAGAAACTGCAGTTGTTGAAGACTCGGCCGTGGAGTCTGCTGAGGAGCCGATTTCGAATCCGGTGGCTGCCGCGCCGTCGGCCCCACCAGCTGTGGCAGCTGCCGAGCCAGTTGTCGAGGAAGCACAGCCTGCTCCCGCGGTCGAAGAAGAAACATTAGAAGTAGCGAAACCAGAAGTCGTAGCGGCTTCGGCGCCTGAGGCGACCGATCCGTCGGTTGCAACTCCCGCGCGTAAACGCGAGGTTGTGATGACAGCATCTGGTCCACAAAGTGGAATTCGTTCGGAACCGCGTCGCAACATCGTTGGCCGCATGGATCTCTCGCGGGTGCAACCGCCTCCTGGTGGTCGTCCGCAAGGTGGGGGGTACCAACCCGGTGGACCGCGTCCTGGTGGATACCAACCCGGTGGACCGCGTCCACAGGGTGTTGGTTTCGGTGGGCCCGGTGGAACACGTCCACTTCGATCAGGATTTGTATCAGCTCCCGTCATGCCGACGGCTGGGCCGATGCCATTTGATGATCAGTTCGATAAAAAGAAATTTGAAGTCAAACGTGAGAAAAAAGTCGGCGCTGGTGCTGCCGCTGGAAAAGAAGAAGAAGTTCAGGCCTTCTCGTCGACGGAATTCCGTAAGCGCGAGATGGTGTTCCAGCCTAAGAAGAAAAAAGGCATGCTAAATCGCGTGGGACTGCAAACACAGATCACGACGCCAAAGGCCTCCAAGCGAATCGTCAAAATCAATCAGACGATGAAGGTTGCAGATCTGGCGCAAGAAATGGGCTTGAAGGCTGCGCAGTTGACCAAGGCGCTGATGGGGCAAGGTGTGATGGCGACGATGTCGACAGAGCTCGACTTCGACACAATCGCGCTGATCGTTCCAGAGTTTGGATTTGAAGCGCAGAACGTTCACAAGACTGTTGATGAAATGATCGAGTCGACGGCATTTGGTGATCTCGAAGCCGAGCGCATCACACGGCCGCCGGTTGTGACCA
>CAKQVW010000090.1 GCA_934277865.1 uncultured Pseudobdellovibrionaceae bacterium
ACTCGTCGAGGGCACGCTCGCTGAGGTTCTGGGTCCCCGTGGCGTCGAGTTCGACAAAAACGTGTTTGTAATGAACCTAGAGGAGCTTGCGCAACAAGAGAGCCGGGAGATCGCGGCCGATCCGGTGATGCGCGAAATGGTTCAACAGTACCTGGCGGGGATTCATGCTAGGCAAGATCAGTTGGCGGCTGATGCGAATTTGCTATCAAGCGAATTTCGATCGCGCGGATTGAAGCCTCGGCGCTTTTCGGCTCTCGACATCGTTCGATTGGGATTTGCTCGTTCAGTTGGGCAGTTTGATCCGTTTACAGAGCTTCGCTTGTCGTTGGCTCGTGTGCATCTTGGGCAGGAAATGTTCGACGAAATGTTTCCGTGGCCTCAGTCGGATCAGATCCCGGTCCCAGTTTTTAACGATGCGAAAAACCAGACTGTGCGACCGCCATCTGGCGACATACCCATCGCGCGTGATGAGTTTCCTCGAGACCGTCTGCAGGGAACCTGGCTGAGGGGTCGAACAAGCACCGGTAGCAACGCTTGGACGCACGCGCCTACTTCGACAGTCGATGGATACAGCTATCTAGCCAATGACTTCCACGTACATTTCCGTCTGCCGAGTCTTTATCTGCCGATGCAGTTATCGACTCCTGGCTTCGACTTCTTGGGAGTGTCGATCGCAGGTCAGCCTGGGCTGATCAGTGGCACGAACGGAAAGGTGGGAGTCGGTTTCGTCGCTTCGATGGCGGACGCTGGTGACTGGTATCGCTTGAAGATCCATCCAAAAGATCCTTCTCGGTATCGTTGGAACGGTCAGTGGAAATCTTTCGAACAGCAACGACGAACGATTCGTGTGCTTGGAGAGAAACCGGTGACGGTCTCAAGACGTCGTTCGGAGGCCGGTTTGATGATACCGGCGCTGCGGGACAAAGGCGGTACCGGAAGAGAGATCGAAGCGGCATATCGATGGGCGGGGTTTTCCTATTCTATCCCTATGAAAGCCGTTGCTCAGTTTTTTGATATTCGCGAGGCAAAGGACTGTGGCAGCGAGGAGATTCTGAAAAATCTTGGATTGCTGGTTCTCACGTGCATCGATGATCAGGGCACTACTGGATATTGGTTGTCGGGCCAGAGTCCGCGTCGGAGCCTGAAGACAGATCCAAGGCTTATACAGTGGGCCGAAAAGGATGAGGACGTATGGCGTGAGATCATTCCCGTCTCCGAGAACTCCGCAAGTCATCCGGCCGCTTCGGGATGGCCATTGGCGAATCAGATGTCTCTTTCCAACAAGAACGGAAATTACATAGGCTGGAACTTCTCTCCGCCGTTTCGCGCGATCACTTTAGAAAATCGACTCAAAAGAGCGGCCGGAAAAAAATGGGATCTGGAATCGGTTGTCGATGTTCAGTCGGATATCACGGATGAGCGATTCGTTTTGGCGAAAGATGAGATGCTGCGGATCGCATCGCCGCTTCGTGATTCGGGATCAGTGTGTGAACGAACCTTTGTGGACGAGATTGAGAAGTGGGATGGCGTATTTCGACCAGACTCGATCGGAGCCACTTTGGCGACGGTGTGGCTACGAAACGTATCGCTTCAACTCGCTCGAGTATGGTACGGAGAGCAGGTTGCGAAGGTGGCAGAGCCGTTTAACCAGTGGCAGATTGTTCGCGCCATTCGCGGTCCTCGGAATGCAAAGATCTGGAAACTTTCGAACGGACAAGCAGACAAGGACGCATTTATCCGTGGTGTTCTGGCGGGAGTCTGTCGAACTCGTTTTGAGAGCATAGGTGCTCATCCCGAGAAGTACCGGTGGGGAAATATCAATCGCCCACTGTTCTCGTCGCTTACCGGCGAGGTGCCGAAAGAAACTCTTGAGCTTGAACCTGGCGGCAGTATCTTTTCGTTGTTTTCTCAAGGTACGGATCATGGAACGGCCTTGCGGGCGGTGATGAAGGTGAAGAACCCTCCCGAGTACTACTTCGCGGCGCCCGACGGCACGGATGGCGACCCCGAGTCGCCACTGAGTTCGGTTTGGTCGAAGGTGTGGGCCGCGCGGTCTGTTTTGCGATTACCTAGCTATACGAAACAGGAGATAGAGGCTCATCATGGGAAGTGATGGATCGTCGAAGGAAAAAATTGAAGCCTTCTTCGTTGCGGAGTTTGGGAAGACCGTTTCCAGCCAGATTTGGTCGCTCAAGCGTGGCAATGCGCCGTGGGATTCATTGAAGCACATTGAACTTATCAACGCCTTTGAATCGCGATTTTCGATTCAGCTGAACTTCGACGAGGCCTGCAGCATTTCTTCCGCCGCCGACTTCGTGCAAATTCTTGTGTCTCGCGACTAAGGCTCTCGGCAGGACTGAAGGTCGTTGGCCAACTCTTGGCTGAAGTCGATTGCGCTTCGCCAACGCAGGTGAGAAGCGTCCGTGAAGTGATAGTCCATCATCCATTCTGGCTTAAGCAGGTTCAATACATGAGAATGGGGAGCCAGCATGGCGGACAGGTGTGCCAGAGCATCGGACATCCAGGCTTCGCTGATGGGTGTCCGAATGGATTCCGCTAGAGGGCCGTAAGCGACGACGAGACGGATGTTCTTCTCGCGCGTGAGTTCGACGATTTTCCCGATATAGAGATCCAGAGTCGGATCTGCGGCAAAAGGCTTGCGGAAAAACTCTTGATTGGGCCCGTCGAAAGGTTGTTCAAACCAGATTGGCCGTCTATTCATCGGACCAGCGCCGTTCGTGCGACGAAATGTGCGGTACGAGCGCTGTGGATGGGTGAAGGTCAGATTGGGCTGAAATATGGCTTGGTTAAGAGCTCCGAATTGCAGGTTGTAGTTGATGGTTTCCCTAATGACATTTGCGAAGAAGGGCCACTTCGAAAAGCTGGTCGCGGGCCACGACTGAATCTTGGTGGACTGTTCGTACAGATCCATAGCTTCTTCTCGCCTCAGGAGGCCGTGCCCGATAGTGAGGGGCCAGAAGAAGTTTTTCACGTGATATTCGTGCGCACCGTAGGACGTCATCAGCAGCACGCATCGCGGAGGGCGCTTGTCGGGAATCGGCGCTTCGAGAAAACGTTTGAGAATGTAATAGCTCTCGATTGCGCTTACGCCGGAAGCGGCGGTCGAGGCAGCGCTTAAGTTTGTCAGATCCGGTGGAAGAATATTCTGGGCGGCTGTGGAATCCCCGATCACTAACACGTCGAGATCTTTGAAGTGAGGGTAGTCACCACGGAGCAGCTCTTTTTGATAGCGAACCATCTGATGTTGAAAGCCCATGGTCCGATCTGAAACGATCCACGATTGTAACCAGATGTAAAAAACGAACAGCGCCGCGCCCGAAAGAACGACTACGAGGAATTTTGCGTAGGCTCTAGTGGTTGACATAGCTAAACCCCAGCGAAGCGTCGAATTGGGCGAAGATCATGAACAGCACGAAGCCGATAAAGACGATGAGACCCCTTGCCCACGGAGAAAGATTCGCAAAGTCCCACGAGAGATCACTACCTGTTTGTGCGCCCGATGCTGAGCTTCGGCGGCGATTGATCCACAAGAGACACTCGTACGCCATGGCGATAAAGAGATAGGGATACATCGTGCGATGGTCGATCGAGTCTCCATCATAGGTCTCAGTAAGGCGAAGCCAGCTGGTGGAGAGGCCGTAGTCTGGTTTCGAGAAAATATCTGACAAGGTATTCAGGTCCATGCGAATCAAAAGCGTCGGTAAAATAAGAAAGACAAATAGAAACGCTGGTGCGATTGAGAGGCGGTAGAGCAGGAACTGCCATCCGCCGGTCCGTTCGGCTTTTTTCCAGGTCCATTCGGACGCCAGAACTCCGCATCCTTTAATAAGCCCCATTGCGAGGAAGCTCAGAGTGATGCCGTGCCAGAGACCGAGACTGGCGAACGCGACAAGCATGGCCACGACCATGGCGGCCCTTGGAGTGACCCATCGACGAAGCGGACCAAGCGCAAGAGGGGAAAATACGTAGTCTTGAAGCCAGAGCGAGAGGCTCATATGCCATCGGCGCCAGAACTCGGCCAGGCGAAGCGTTTGAAAGGGATAGTGAAAGTTGGCCGGAAGTTGGTAACCCAAAAGGTGAGCGCCCGCCCGGGCCCAGTCGGTGTGTGAGCCGATTTCGGCCCAGATCGCGTATCGGAGGATGAAAGCCATTCCGATTGCGGTCAGCCAGCCATGCGTCGTCGGGTCCGCGAAGTATCGATCAAGAAGAAACAGCAAAGGGGCTGCGAGTACCATCTTCTTGAAGAGCCCTTGGCAAAAAAGGAGAAGAGCCGTGCGCCCGCGGTCTTCGCTGAAGGCGACGGGTGTTTCGATAGAAGTCCCAAGCTCTTTCCAGCGTGCGATCGGTCCGGCAAGGAGATTGGGGAAGAAAATGCTAAACGCGAACCATCGCGTGAGGCTGCGCGGCGGTTCGGCGCGATTCCAATAGATATCGAGTAAGGCACCGCAAGACTGGAGGCTAAAAAAGGCGAGACTGCCGCTCATCCAAATGGCGCGCCAACGACTGAACTCGCCGGATTCAAGCGGCCAGCGGAAAAGAGTCAGTGGGCCGATGGTGGCAGCGATGCCGAGGACCAACCACCAACCGGACCTAGAACTTCCAAGTCGGTTTGCGATGAAATAGGTCGCGAGTGAGGAGGCCAGCACTGGCGCGACGCTTTGCTGTAGCCAGAAGATGGCAAAGAGCAAGTTGAGGATGCTTAAGGTGGCGGCTCGGCGGTTTTCACCTGCGGTCCATGCAAACAGTGGCACGACGAGAAGAAAGAGAAAGCCTTGCCATGAAATGAGATCCATTCAGCCTGTCCTCATCAGATAGCCCTCTGGGAGACAGAGAACTTTTCTCCCAGCCAGTCGAAGATGCCGAAGATCAGAAAGCCAGTGAGGCTGATGAGATAAAAAATCGCGAAGAGATCGACGAAGTTGAATTGGTCCCAAGCGGCCCAAAGTAGTACTCCGACCCCTTGCCGAGTTACGATCATCTCGCCGACGAGCAGGAGAACGAGGCTGTAGCTAAGACCCAGTTTCAAGCTATGCATGAACTCTGGGAGAAGACCGGGGATCAATACCTTCTGCATGGTTGTTCGACGATTGAGTTTCATCGCGCGCGCGAGTTCAAGATATCCCGCGGCCTCCAGTCGCTGAAGGCCGGCAAGAGAAGTGGCCAACATCATGGCAACGGCACCTAGAACGATAAGTGCGATGTGGGCGCCGTTGTTGATTCCGAAAACCAAAAGAAGCAGAGGAAACACGGCTGACTTTGGAAGTGGGTAGAGAAATCCAATGATCGCCGAGCTCATGCGCTTTACCGTGATGCTGATCCCAGACCCTAGAACGAGAAGAAAGCTAACGAGTGCGGCGATGCATACTCCACTAGAAAACCGAATCAAACTCGCCCAGAGATGTTCAAAGAATCTCCCGGATGTCGAAACTTCGTTTTCAATAGCGAGTGTGAAGAGGCGAGCGACGGCCATTGACGGTCTTGGAAAGTAGCGCGGATCAAGCCAGTTTGAAGCGCTGCAGATTTCCAAGAGCAAAAACAAAACCAAGAGACCTAATAGACCAGCGAAGGAGCGCAGTTGGTGCAAGATCATCGCAGCGCCTCGTAGACTTCTTGTTGGACGCGGGACTCATCGGCCCACTTCGGCACGGCGTCCGTTGAGTTTTCGACAGTTCGGTCGACCGAAAAGTGCGTCCCCTCTTTTGCCAAGGCGACGACTCGGTTGGCGAGCTTGGTTGCCTCCGGAAGATCGTGAGTGACGAAGATGGTGGCGGGCTTTGTTTCGGTCCAAAGCTCTTGGGTAAGCTCGTGCAAGAGATCGCGCTTTACGGCATCCAGTCCGATGAAGGGCTCGTCCAGCAAAATGACCGGAGCTTCCGTTTCAGTGGCCTTGGGGGAGATATCAAGCATCAAAAACGCGCGTACGAGACTCGCTCGACTGCGCATTCCGCCCGAGAGTTTGTGGCTCTTCAGCGAGAGGTGGCTTCCGAGGCCGGCACGTTCGAGAACACGTATTGCCCTCTCTTGAAACTCGTCAGAGGACATGGTTATCGGTTTCGCGAGTTCGACATTTTCCAGGACGGTCAGCCACGGAAGAAGCGGCGCACGTTGTGGAGCAAAGGCAATGCGACGCGGGCCGCGAATTTCGCCACTAGTGAGAGGCACTTCGCGCATGATCGCACGGAGAAGAGTCGACTTCCCCGATCCGCTGGGGCCTAGCAGGGCAACGAATTCACCGCTGCGAACTGTCAAGTTGAGGCCTTGAAGCACGAAGCGCCCATCGTACTTCACGGAGACGTTGTCGATTTCCAGCGAGGAGCTTGCTACTGTCACTTCGTTCGCAATCCGATCAAAGCTTCCTCAACAATTGATGTGTCGATGAACTTCGTAAGGTCTGGTTGATTTTTAAGGTACCCCTGCGACAGGTAGTATTTCACATCCGCTTTCACCGAATCCACGTTGAGCTTTCCATCTGGATCGAGCCCGGCAGGGATCATTGTTTCGTAGGTCTTGCGGTCTTTGACGCTTGTCCACTTTGTGAGAATGGTGACACCGCGATCGAAGTCTTCCGGTTTGTGGCCTGGCGCGAACGATTTCAGATATTCGCGAATGCCGCGAACGTAGGCTCGCATGAATCGAACTGCGACGTCTCGGCGTTCCTTAATCAGCTTGGGCGAATAGAAAATACCGGCGGACTGTTGGTTGGGATGCATTTCGTAGACGCCACCGACGACCACTGCGATTTGCATACGAACAGCCTCAGAAACGTAGGGCTCAAGTTGGACATACGCATCGAGAGCTTTGGATGCGAACGCCTTGTTGGCATCTGCATATCCGGTCTTCATGAAGGTCACGTCCTTCGTGGTGAGGCCAGCTTTCGCAAGATACAGAGAGAACGTTGCTTCTTGCGAAGTCCCCCCGAGGGCCGTTACGCCAACACGAAAGCCTTTTAGATCTTTTAGTGTTTTGTAGCGTCCAGAGTCGACAAGGTCTTTGCGAACCATCAGCTTGAGGTAGTCAAAGTCCTTTCTTGCCGAACCTTTGTCCGCGACGAGAACGATTCCTCCTTGAGCGGCGTCGGCCGTCGAGAAGAGTCCGGCTGCGATGGCGCCTCCTCCGACATCCAGTTCGCCTTTGGCGAGAAGAGGAATCATCGGAGCTGTGCTAGTGGGAAACACCTGCATTTCGACGTCGAGATTTTCATCTTTAAAGAATCCAAGCTCTTGCGCAAAGAAGATGCCGGCCGTGCTTGTCGCCGGAGAAACGCCGACTCGAACCTTCGCCGCTTTGGGTTTGGGTGGAGGGTTGTCTTTCGCTTCACCTTTGGAGGAGGAGAAAGCTGTAATAAGAAAAACGCTTAAGATGATTTTCGACAAGAGCATCGGGCACCTCGGCAATTGAACAATGGCTTCTCTATAGAGTGTAAATATCTGATGAACATGATGACAACGTATGTGGTGGCGATTGATGCTGTGCAGACTATGGCTGTAGATCGAGGTGAAGTTTTCTTAAAAGATGTGAAGGCCGAGATTGTCGACCCGCTGTCGAACTTGCTTGTTACTGCCGTCGAGTTTCAGACACGGGTTAAAGAGGAGATGGCTCATCTGCAAACGTACGGACAGGGTCGTCGCGTGCAGGCCGGAGATCGTGTCTTTCTCGAAGCACGATCGGACATTCAGTTTTTGGTTCGTCTCTTTGCCTTGATCGAACTGAAAGCCATCGTTGTTCCCTTTGATCACAAGGTCACTGCCGCTGAATATCAGCGACTGCTGCTGAGTTCCCAGCCGGACTACCGGTATTTGTCGAGAGCAAATGTTCCAGAAGACGCACGAGAGGCGGCGGACTCTGTCCGATCGGGTGTGAAGTTGCCTGAAGACGCATGTCTCATCCTTTTGACATCGGGTACGACGGGTTTACCGAAGGCGGTCATTCATGGCGCCTCCAACCTCCGGGCTCGGTTTGGTAATGGACGCCATGCTATTCCTCAAGAGCATCGTCGCTCTTGCCTCAGCGTGTTGCCGCTTCACTTTGGTCACGGCCTTATCGGTGTCGTGTTGCAGGCCTTGTTCGATTCCGAGCGATTGGTTTTGATCCCCTCGGATCTGGGGGACCCTCGACTCACTTCACAGATTGGCCCCTGGATTGACGCGAATGAAGTGACTTTCATATCGGGAACGCCGGGGTCATGGTCTTACATCACTCGCATGAGTGTCCCTCCAAAGGGCGGGTCTTTGCGGCGAGTGCAGGTGGCTTCGGCTCATATGACCCAAGAGATGCACAGAAGAATACGGGATTGGGCGAAGGCTCCATTCTACAACTGTTACGGCATGACGGAGACGGCGACGTGGGTGTCTGATCGGTTGATTGATGACGGCACCGATGTCAACAACGTGGGTACGGGTCGGAACTGGAATTCGGCCTTTGAGATTCTCTCGCCGGACGAGTCCGGCGTGGGTGAGGTTGCGGTTGCCACTTCGAGTTTGTCATACGGATATCTCGAAGAATGGACGACGAACAAAGCTCGTAACAGCCGTCACCTGACAGGTGATTGGGGACAGCTCAATCAAGAGGGCGAGCTTTTGCTCTTGGGGCGTCGCAGTCGCATCATCAACCGGGGCGGATTGAAAGTTTCCCCGGAGGAAATAGAACGGGAGATCTTGGGATTGAGTTTGGTGGAGGACGTCGTCGTGAGTGGGGCGTCGGATCTGAGTGGGCGTCAAACAAACGTCGATTCGATCGTCGGCATTCTTGTTTTAAAGGAGCCGGTCGGCATTTCCACTCATGACCAAGCTGAAATAGAAAAGGCCCTTCTTCAGGGCCTTCTCAAAACATTGTCGCCTCACAAGATTCCGGGACAATGGGTGTTCTGGGAGTCCATTCCTCGCCGGCCAAACGGCAAACCCGATATGGCCGCGATCAAAACCAAGTTTCGCGAAGGAAACCCGGCTTAGTTCACCTTCTCGATGGCTTCGATCAAATCTGCGCCAAACACAGGTTTGAACTCTTGATAGAGAGACTGAGTCGCTGTTTTCATCTTCGCGACTTCCGATGCCGGCATACGAACAATCTTAAGTCCGCCAGCGGCGAACTGCTTGCGCAGATCGGCTTCATCCGTCAGAGAGTCTTGTCTTTCCAGTTCAGCGGCGTTCTTCGCTGCTGTCGTGATGATGGCTTGTTGTTCTGCTGGCAGTTTTGCGAAAAACTTCTCGTTCACGACCATCGACGTCAGGAACAGGCTGTGTTGTGTGTCGTTCAAAATAGGAGTCGCTTTTTGCTGGTCTTCGTCGAAGCGAGCGATCGTTGTTTCGGTTGCCATGAGGGAACCTTTTTTAACGCTCTGGATTCCCGCATCGTGGTTCATCTGTGTGACGTCCGCGCCGAGCTTCTTAAACGTGGCTTTCGCAACAGGGCTGCGTGCCGTACGGATCGTGAGGTTTTTGAAGTCTTCAACTTTGCTGAGTGGCTTTTCGCGAGTTGAAATCACGCGGTAGCCGCCCGAGTAAGTAAACGCTAGGCCGCGCACGTCGCTTTCCAAGAGGCCAGCCATGATCTTCTGACCGATCTCGCCGTCCATCACTTTCTTTGCGTGAGCGTGATCACGGAAAAGAAACGGCAGATCAAGTACCCACA
>CAKQVW010000091.1 GCA_934277865.1 uncultured Pseudobdellovibrionaceae bacterium
CTTCAAAAGACAGCGGACTTTCTGCCTTCCATGGTTTCCGCCAAGTGTTTTCAGTGGTTTCTTCGCAGATTTATTTCACGGGCTGGCAGGCGATGCCGTTGATCACTGTTTTGGCTCTTGCTGCGGGTGGCGTCTCGATCATGCAGAGCTCGGCTCAGTTATCGATTCTAGGTGGCACGTCGATGCTTGGCAATGTGATGGTCATGATCATCGTGCGCGAACTTTCGCCACTGATCACGGCTCTGATTGTGATTGCACGATCGGGAACAGCGGTCGCAAGCGAAATCGGCAACATGAAGGTGAATCGGGAAATTGAAGCCCTTCAGATCATGGGAATCAATCCGCTGTCCTATATCGTGTTTCCGAGGATCGCCGGCGGTGTTTTAAGTGTCGTCTCTCTTGCCTTTTACTTCAATGCGATTGCGCTTCTCGGTGGATTTCTTGTGAGTCGTGCGATTCACAATCTGCCGTTTGCTTTCTATTTCGAATCACTTTCAAACGCATTTTCCGGCGTCGATGTGTTTTTGTTCTTCGTGAAAAACGGATTCTCAGGATTGATCATTTTTGTGCTCGCTTGCCATCAGGGCTTGAGCGTTGGCACCAGTTCGCATGAAGTTCCGCAAGTGACGACGAAGGCGGTTGTGCATTCGATTATTGCGGTAACGTCGTTCAACGTTTTGACGTCGATTCTGTTTTATCTCAAAGAGCTCGCACGATTGGGGATTATATGAGTCAAATCGTGCGCCTTGGGAAAAATCGGATCACTAGGTTTGAGCTCAATGAGTTCACGTTTCAATATTCGGCTGGCAACACGGTGTTTGAAAACGTGACCTTGGATCTTCCACTCAATGAGATCCGACAGGTCACCGGACCTTCTGGCCAGGGACAGTCGACACTTCTCAAACTCTTGGCACTTTTGACGCCGCCTTCAGGCGGTGAGATTCGTGTGAACGAACGGGTCGTAAGTGAGATGAGTTTTGAAGAGTTCCTCCCCTGGCGGATCGAGATTGGCTACACGTTTGAAGGCGGGGGACTGCTGGCAAACCGCACACTGGAAGAAAATCTCGCGCTCCCGCATCTGTATCATAATCTCTCGGATCCGGATGTCATCCTGGGGGAAATTCGGCAAATTGCAGCAAGGTTCAAGTTTGAATCCTTTCTCAATCGGCGGCCGGCATTGGTTTCGGGGGGCTTGAGAAAGTTAATCACGATCCTTCGCCCGGTACTGCTGCGTCCAAGTTTTCTTTTGATGGATGATCCGTTCTCAGGTCTTGACCCACAGACGGCAAAAGAGCTTGAGCGGCTGATCAAAGAGCTTCGTGCCAAGGAAGAGATTCAGACGATCTACTTTACGTCGCGCGACGAGATTTGGCCTCAGAGGCTGGGAGCAAAGCAGCTTTGGGTGGACAGTGGGCGAGTGGAACTGGGTGAAGAGCGTGACGTGCGCAATGAGCAAGCTACGGGTTGATTCGGAAGTGGGACTTTTGAGGGGTCGAAAGTGATGAAGGTAAAATTCAATCATTTTGAACGGGTTGCAGGCCTATTTGTGATGTTCGCTTTCGTGGGCCTGTTGGCGTTTGCGCTGGCGGTTGCCATTCAGCGCGGATTTTTCGAGCCGAAGGTGCGACTGCAGACGACCTTGCAGAACGCGGATGGGGTTCGCGAGGGGACATTGGTGGCGATGCAGGGTCTTCGCATCGGCCAAGTTGATGAAGTGGAACTGATCTCGGCGGATGAAGTTTATGTGAGTTTTCGAATCGGCCGAAAATATCTCGATAAAGTGCGCAGCGATAGTGTTGTCCGGGCTGTGCGGCCATTTGTGATTGGTGAAAAAACATTGGAGATCACGGTCGGAAGTTTTGCGGCTCCGCCCGTGGCGGAACATGCCATGCTGCTCTCCATGCCGTCCGCCGATATCATGGATATTCTCAGTGGTCGAGCGGTTGGCCCGTACGTCGAGATCCTAGGGAAAATGACGGAGAATTTGAAGTTTGTCGCAGAAGCGTTTATGGACCCAAAGCGTTCGCGATCACTTGTGAAAATGTTTGATGAGATGGGGCCACTTGTTCGCAACGCTTCGGCCTTAACCGGAGAAGCGCACTCGCTGTTGAAGGCCGCAAACAAAGATCAGCAGTTGGTCAAAGTTGTCGGGAACCTCGTTGCGATCACAAATGAGCTTCATAAGGCGATGCCAGAAATCTCGAAACAATCGCCAGAAATGTTGGGACATGTTGCTAAGATCGCACGCAACATGGCGGTCTTGACAGACGAGCTACAAAAAACGCTACCGGCCATGCAGAAATTGGCGCCCGAGATTCCACGCGCCAGTGAGCGAGCGATCGAGGCACTTGATGAGACGGTTGTGACGCTGAAGGCACTTCAGAAATCGTTTTTACTTAGAGGCAATGCGCGCGAGGTTCGAGAAGAAGAAGCGATCGCGAAGAAGGTCAAAGAAGAAGGCGAGAAGTCTCGAGTCCCGGCGGGTGACGAACAACCAGCTACAAAAGGTGAGAATCCACAATGATCGCGTCGGAATATCAGCTGGAAGAAATTGGGCGTACGCTGACGGAACGGGCTGTTGATGTGTACCAAATGGATGGGGTGGAGATCGTCTCGCGCTGGTTTCATTCTAGCAATGATTGCGACCTCATGGTGTGGCTGGATGGTGACAATCTGCTAGTTCGCTTTCAGTTCAATATTTCTGGACAGATTGTGGATTGGAACAAACATTCTGGCTTTCGCACCGGACTGATCGTGGAAACGGAATATGCCAGCGCGGGCGCCAAAGACGCGCCCACGTCGGAAACAATTAGCTATGACAAACTTGTCTCAGGTGGTGCGATTCGCACGGCTGAACAAGTGTTGTTGGCGGCCTGCGAGATCCGCGCGCCATGGCGCGAAAAGATGGTGCGGCTGCTTTCGGCGGGAAGTGGGAATCGGACAGCGATTGCCAGCCGGGAGTCTCGAACCCGGTTCTGGAGCCGATTCAAGCACTGGATGGCCGGGTAATTGACCATTAGAGCGCGAAGCTTATTCCGTTCTTACTTGCTGGTTGGGGTGAAGTACGGTTTAGTCAACTGCAGCTATGCTCGAGCTGCAATTTCTTAAGCGATTTCTACTAAGTCCGCGTGCCGGTTCTTTGGTGCGCACGATCGCGTGGCTATCTATTGTCAGTGTCGCAATGGGTGTGATGTCACTGGTGGTGGTCGTGAGTGTCATGAATGGCTTTCACGAATCTATCCGAAAACGTTTGCTAGCGGCGGAACCTCATCTGGTGATTGCTTTGGATAAGCGGCCGACTCAAGGGCTTGGTCTTAAGGCAAACCTCGAAGACCGATTGCTTGCGATGGGCGCTGAGATGGATCTTATTGACCGTCAAGACGTCGTGATCCGAACAGCCGAGGGTGTCTTCTCTGGGGCCGAAGCACGAGGCGTGGAAAGTGTGGCTCTTAAGCGCTTGCTTCATGCGGTCGATGAGACCAATTCGATCTCCTCAAAAAACTCGACCGTGGAAGTTCCGCTGAGTTCGACGATCGATGCCGAGCTCCTACCGGGTGAGATTATGATGGGCGCCGAGCTTGCTCGCGGGCTCGGGCTTTTTGAGGGAGACAAGGTCACAGTGATCGCGCCTGAGGCGCTCTTGCTGCCACCTGGTGAAGTTCCTCGGTTTGAGCGACTGACGATCAAGAGACTGCTCACCACGAATGTGGCCGATCTTGATGGGAAGCTCTTTATGTACGGGCGTGGTCGTTCGCTGAACGGTTTGGGCGCGACAGCCTCTCGCCGGACGGAAGTGGAAGTGTGGTTGCCGCGAGCCGAGTTGGCTCGTGAGTTGAAGCAAGGCATCACTGCGGAGAATTCCGATTTGAGGCCGACAGCGGTGCAAACTTGGGAAGAGCGAAACTCGGCCCTGTTTCAAGCTTTGCGCCTCGAGATTTTTTCGATTGGTCTTTTTTTATCTCTTTCCACGATGATTGCCGGATTCTCAATCGTGACGGTGCTTTTGATTCTGATCACCCAGAAGAGAAAAGAAATCGGCTTGTTGATGAGTATCGGGCTCTCGCGGGGAAAGGCACGATCGCTCTTCACCCGGTTGGGTATGCTCTTAAGTTCGATTGGGATTTTTTCGGGTACGATTTTGGGTGTTGTGATTTGTTTGACGATTGATTCGGTCGATACGTCGATCTTGCCGGAGTTTTATTACGACACTACAATACCAGCAAAGCTCAACGTCGGGTTTGTGGCAGCCGTCGTGAGCCTTGCAATGTTCTTGGCGTTTTTGGCAAGCTACATTCCGTCCAAGCGGATCACCGAAATGGAGCCTGCAGATGCACTGCGCTCGCGCCTCACGTTTGGGACTGAGGGCTCGCGCTAACAGCACGGTTTGAAATTCGATTTTAAGTGGCGACGTCGAAGTCCCGAAGCGCATCGGTCAGCGATGTCTTTAAGTTTGTGGACTCTTTTCTTTGGCCAATGATGAGTGCACAGGGCACACCAAACTTTCCGGCTGGGAAAGTCTTTTCCGTCGTCCCAGGAATCACGACCGAGTTTTTTGGCACGCGCCCTTTCAACACCTCGGGTTCTTTGCCTGTGACATCAATGATCTTCGTGCTGCCGGTGATGGTGACTCCGGCGCCGATCACGGCGCCCTCTTCGATATGAACACCTTCGACGAGAATGGCTCGTGAGCCAACAAAGACATTGTCTTCGACAATCACGGGTGACGCTTGAACGGGTTCAAGCACACCGCCGATTCCGACTCCGCCCGAGAGATGCACGTTTTTGCCGATGTACGCGCAAGAGCCGACAGTGGCCCAAGTGTCGACCATGGTTCCGGACCCGACACGAGCGCCGATGTTGACGTAAGAAGGCATGAGGATTGCGCCTGATTCAACGAAGGCTCCTTCGCGCACGAGGGCATGGGGGACGACCCGAACACTTTCTTTTCCTGTCCATTTTTTGAGAGGAATTTTGTCGACGAAGTGAAACGGGCCGACTTCGATGAGTTCCATCTTCTGCAGGCGGAAGTGGAGGAGGATGGCTTTTTTGGCACGCGTGTTGACTTGAAATCCTGTTGGCGTTTTTTCGACAACCGACTGTGTGCCGTGGTCAAGTTCACGAATCAGGTCGGACACCTCTTTTGTGAGCTGCGCTTTTTCGGTCTCGTTTAAGCTGGCGAAACGATCGGGAGTGTCAAAGACGTGCGAGATGAAGTCTTGTGAAAGGGAATCTTTGGACATGGATGGCTCCTTATCTGAGGTTCAGCCTGGAATAACAATTGAGTCCATCAAACACGGCCGGCAAATGTCGTTTCACGACTTGTTCAGGCGTGAGGCCGCGTTCGATTTCATAGGTGATGGTTGGGACCGCTCGTTCGAAGCCGGCATAGGTGCCAAGACAGCCCGGTGTGGAGTAGCCGATCGTGGGTTCGATGATGTCCCCAGTTTTGGCTGCAATCGCTTCTGCGACCTTTTGACAGCGTGTGGAGCCGGATGGTTCGTTTACGTTGAGCATGGGTTTCCAAGAATGGAGGCTGATCAGGAAATCTGGGCGTTCGTATTCGAGGAACCTCATCAGCGCTTGGTTTTCGGGTTCGCTGCCTGGAGAGGGGCCAGGTTGGTAGCGAGGTGTGGTGGCTTCTGGCGACCAGTCTTTCGTGGGAAGATTGCGATTTAAGTCGATGCCGAGCGCGTTGCCACGCGTTTTGGCCAAAACACCGTCGAGATTGAAGGCAGGAACCAGAGTCAGGCGAAAATCCAAGGACTCGAGGCGATGTATGGGATCAGGGCTCAACAGCTCTTGCAGAATGGCGTGTGCAAGAACAACACCTTCGGTTTCGTCTCCGTGAACGCCGCCGAGAAGAAGCAGATGTTTGGCGTCTTTATTGGCTTCCTTCGACGATGCGACGGGAAAACCAAATCGATGTCCAACAATCGCCAGGCCGTTTCGGGTGGTTCCGAATAAAAAACTCATCTCTTGGTCATACGATATCAAACGGCTTGAAGTCGAGGGAATCGGGCGATCCCATCAGCCTTTGAGCCGTGACATTCATGCTTGGTGAGGTGTCGGTGGCATAGAGCTCGAGTGTTCCAGTTTGTTGCGAGTCGTTTGGGCGAAGGCGGCCATTTTTGAAGTCGCGGTCGAGGAGCTTGGCAATCGCCAGGCTGGAGTCGACGAGCTGGATGCTAAGTCCGGTTACTCGCCGGATGGCTTCATGAAGCGCTGGATAGTGTGTGCAACCGAGGATCAATGTGTCGACTTGATTGGACAGCAAGGGCCCAAGGTAGCGGTAGACGATCAGATTTGTCAGCGGATCGTTTTCCCAGCCCTCTTCGACCAAAGGAACCAAGAGTGGTGCGGCGGCTTGAAAGACGACGGCACTGTGATCGCGTTGTTCGATGGCGTTCACGTAAGCCTTGGAATCGACAGTTGCTCTAGTTCCGAGCACCGCCACACGTTTGCTAGCGGAAACTTCGAGCGCGGCTTCGGCTCCTGGTTCGATGACATTGTAAATTGGAATCGTGTTGCCATTTTGTGACAGCGCTTCGTTAAGCGCATCCGTGTCGTCTTTTGAGCTGTGACTGCGAAGCAGCGACGTTGAAGCTGAGTTGCAGGCAACGACGATTGCCTTCACGTTCAGTTTGCAGAGAGCGCGGATGTTCTGAAGCGTGTAGCGAAAAATCGTATCCGGGCTCTTGGTGCCGTAGGGCAGGCGGGCTGTGTCGCCGAGGTAGATGAAATTTTCGTGTGGGAATTGACGCCGTGCCGCTCTTAAGACGGTGAGACCCCCGAGTCCCGAATCGAAAAAACCAATGGGGCGTGGATCACTCATGACTCTATTCGACAGGTCTCTTCGATGTGGGTCAACTTCCGGCTGACGAGATTCAAGATGAGGGCGTCGAAAGCGAGTTTGATGGTCGACATGGTGAGGATTGACCCAATGTGTTGAAACGGCTGATGGAGGAAACTCGAAGCGGCTGATGCGTTTGTGGTAAAAAGAAATTCGGGGATAAGCGTGAAGAGAGGGAGGGCCGCGATTAGAATTGTCAGTCGCTTGTACCGAGAGGCAAATTTGGAAGAAAGCTGAAGCGCATCGGCTTCTCCAGATTCATAACTCCGACTGAGGAGCACAAGATAGGGGAGCGGAGCTAGGCGAATCCACTGCAAGAGTGCGGGAAGGATCAGCAACGGAATGCGAAACATGACACTGGCCATGGCGCGAGTGGATTCGATCATGAGTAGATTGACGCGTCTTGTGCGCGTCAGCTGGCTTTTGCCAAGGGCGAGCGAGTCTCGCACCGTGAGCAGGCGAATCGCCCCAGAGAGCAGGGCCCAGATCGTTGAGACCACAACAAATGCCGCCATGAGGGCTATCGAGTCTTCCGAACGGCCTGAGGTGTTTCCAAATTGGGCGGCTAAGGGCTCAAAGGCGGCTTCTAGGATGCGGCCCAAAGTCTCTAACGCCAGATAAACAGGCAAGCAGCTGGCGATCAGCTTGAAAAACTCTTGGAGTCGGCTTGAGTGTTGGGAGTTCAGTTGAATCACCGCCTTGACTCATCTATTGTAGTCGCTAACTCATTTCGGAATCCAGCGAGAAACCGCCTGGATTTTTGTTGAGCGCTTCTCATGCCCCGGTGGCGAAATCGGTAGACGCACAGGACTTAAAATCCTGGGTCTCGAGCAATCGGACGTGCCGGTTCAAGTCCGGCCCGGGGCACCAAATGTCAAGTTCTGCGAACCAAGATTCCTTTTAAAATTAAGCTGCACATTAAAATCAAGAAAATCAATGATTACCCTCAAGACATTCACTTGTCCTTCTCGGTGACGGGCGTTGACTCGGCGGCAGAATTAGAAGGCATTTTGTCGATCATCCGTCCTATCGTAGAACGACAAATTGAATTCTAAGGAAAGCCAAGCTTAATTCAATCAAACCTCGGAAGCTCAAACTTCGGTGATTGCGATGCCAAAGCCGCATTGAGCTTGTCGGCGCTGTCACATGTTCTTCAGTACCGACACAAAATCTTGAAAGTCTTCAACGTACACCAGCCGACAAAATTCACTCTTCAGAGAAGGATGGGACTTGAACTACTTCGAAAAATTTTGGAGTGCTTCGAGCTCGAGAGCGAGTTCGAATTTCTTCTGATTCGGCAGTTGCTCTGCTCGCAATTTCAAAATCGCGATGATGCGTTGACGATGCATCCGACGATTTCGCTGTTCGATGTGCCATCTGAAAAACTCGACGATGCATTCCATGTCTTCATCATTTATTCCAAGTTTTCGTCTTTCAATTGCAGGATAGAAAATCGATTCGTCGTAAACCGGCATTTCTTCTCGTTCTGCAAGGAAATCTTCGTACGAATATTTTGGATGACTCACGGAAGCAGCCGTTCGCGCTCATCTTGCGTAGGCATTCGACAAGATTCTCTTTTTCCAAAAACCCGATAACGATTATTAGCAACACAACGGTAAATGAAGTCTCGAATAAATCGTGGAACAAACAAAAATATTTGAGCAAAACGCCAAACTCCTCCGGTATCCGACAAAATCATAAGAATCGCCGTCGATCTTTCATACTTCATATCATTTCGAAGGTAGATAACTGTATTGACGTCGAGTGGACTAGCCGTCTGATTCAATAACCGAGAAGCCGTGTCGCCCTGAAGAGACGCAAATTTTATTTCTTTCGTCTTATCAATTCGAATGAGCCAATCGACTAACGAGTTACAAAGACTGCAGTATCCATCGAAGAATAAGATTTTCATTTTATAGCCCCGTAGACGATGGCCGCCAGAGCTGTGTAAAGAACCGACATCGAGATAAAAAGTGTGGCAAGGCAGATGTGACCAATAGAAAACAAAGGACCTTGGGGCCAATCTCTGTGATTCATATAAAAGAAATCTGTCAGAACTCGCGCCCACCAGAAGAGTGCGATGAATACCATCCATAAAAAAGATGGAAGTGTTAAAGTTTGAAAGTCTTGTTGGCTAAGAAGAAAACTCGATATCGCCATAAAAATAGTGATCGAAAATATATAGGCGCCATAAGTCCAAAACACTTTGCGATTCAACGAACTCAATTTTTGAAATTCTAGTCGCCAGCCGAGTTTACCAGGGACTTGAATGCTCGCACACAACACGAGCAAATGTGAAACCCCTCCCGCAAGTAGACCGTACTTAAAAATGTCGGCAATTTTCGTACTGGTAGCGAATTCTGAAATAGTCCGACTCAGACTTCCTAAAAATAAGTTCGTAAAGGCTGGTGTAAAAAGAAGTGTTACTGGAAGAACTATCCACGCCCAAACTAAGATACGAGGCATCTTGCGACGCTTTTCGATTTCCATTCCAATGCCTTGGATAAGAAAATAGAGAAGGGGGCTGCCCCAAGAAACGCCATCGGCATATGAGATGCCGATTTCATGCAGAACTCCTGATACCGCGAATATTGAAAATGTCAGGATCGCCAAAGGAATTTTATCTCGTAGCGGGCCCATGATAAAAATTTTGTTCATGTCGACAAATGCGCGATTCCATCGAACGCTCCAAAAATCTCGTAGTGACGTACTAAGATAAGGTCGATCGAAAAGACTATTCGGAGAAAATCCAAGCAACCGAATTCCGTCAGCGACGACTTCGATTAAACCCAAATGG
>CAKQVW010000092.1 GCA_934277865.1 uncultured Pseudobdellovibrionaceae bacterium
GTGGGACTCACGGCATAGTAGGTTTTGACAAAGAATTTTCCGATTTTTGTCGGGATCAAGATCTGATCGCGGAAATCGCGCAAGATCGTCAGTTCATCGGCAAACGACGAGCCGTAGGCGGCTGTGGCGATAAAACAATTTGTTTTATCGAGAACGCCGACGACTTCGCTGGGTGTGACGACTCGGCAAGTGGTGTCTCCTGGAATGCCGGAGTACTGGCAGTCGGTGTCGGTGTCTTTTCCGCTGTAGAGACCGACGTTGCCTGCGGCATCAACTGCGGCGACTTTGAAATAGTAGGTCGAATCGTTGGTCAGGCCTTCAATCCGGCGTGGGTTGACGTTGAACGTCGTGGTATCGGCTGCCTCAATGGGGAGATCGACATAGCTTGACGCCATGTGGATGTAATTGAAGTCGCGGTTGTCGAAAAGGAAACGCAGGAACTTGTACGTCGTGTTCTGGCCAGACGGGAACGAGCTGCCGTCGGGTTTCTGAAGGGATTTTACGATGGCCTTCTCGTCTCCGGGCCCCATTTCGAAGTAGCAGATTCGGGGATCAGGATCATCTTCGTTGCAGCGTGTGGCTACAGACGCACCTTCGGTTCCGCGCACGATCACGGTGACGGTGCGAAAGTCGTCGCCCGAACCGTTGAGCAGATCGTCGCCGTCGTTGGAGATGCCAAAACGGAAACTGGCCGAAGCGTGGCCCGAGGTTGGTGCGCAAAGCGTAGCCCCTTCGCCGCCGCTGTTAGTGTCGGCCGAGATCACGCGTGTGCAGATATCACCCCAGCGAAATGCGATTTGCCCGATATTGCCCTTGGTGAGATTTGCGGGGACGGTTACCGGCGCGACGGCCGAGTTGCCTTCGCTATTGGTCAGGGTGATGCGGCCGTCAACGGCGTCGCTGGAAACCGAGAGCACAAGTTGAAGATCGGGATGAATGCGTTGGTTGTTGCACGCAAGCAAAAGCGTGTCGGGGTCGGCGGCTGGCAGACCAGAGGCTTCGCCCTCGGTGATGTTGCAGTTGTTGCAAAGTGCATCGGCCGCGGTCGTGTCGCAGCGGCCTAGTGAACCTGCGACTCCACCGTAAATGGTCACGGTGGCTGTGCCGAGTCCGTCGACGCGAGATGCGCGCGCCACTTCGGAAACGGTGACGCCGGCATGAGCCGTCGAGAGATTGGTCGCTAGCAACATCAAGGAGAGAAGCATGCTGTTTTGCATGCCTCTATCTGAGCAAATGCAGCGCAAGGCAGCAACAGGTAATATACGAAATTGCCGAGCCTTTGGGCGCAGGCACAGCGAAGGCGGAGCCGTAGCGGTATCGAAATTGCCGAGCCCGTGGGCGCAGGCACAGCGAAGGCGGAGCCGTAGCGGTATCTTTAGAGCCCGTAGAGCTTTTCGGCGATCTGGATGCCGTTCAGCGCGGCGCCTTTGCGGAGGTTGTCGGAAACCACCCACATCATCCACGTGTTGGCGTCGTTGGGGTCTTTGTGGACGCGGCCGACGTACACGGGATCCTGGCCAGAGGCGAAGCTCTGAGTCGGATAATCCATGCCTTCTGCGAACTTGAAGACTTCGATTCCCTCGCCCGATGATAGCGTGGATTCGACTTCGTCTCGATTGCTGACTGGCTTTTTCAATGTCACCCAAACCGTTTCGGCGTGCGAGTTCAGCGTCGGAACACGAACAGTAAAGGCCGAGACTTTGAGATCTGGAAGCTCCAGGATCTTGCGTGTCTCTTTCATGATTTTGATTTCTTCGCTGCAGAAACCGTCGTTGGCCGAACCATCGGTTGTGAACGAACCAATTTGTGGGATCGAATCAAACGCGATGACTTTCGGGAAGGTTTTGCCTTTGGCAGGCTCTTCACCTTCAACTGCGATTTTGGTTTGTGTGAGAAGCTCTTCGATCCCGTTTTTTCCAGCGCCGCTGACGGATTGATAGCTCGACACTCGCACGAACTCGAGGCCGTAGCGATCGGCCAATGGTTTTAGCGCCACCACGAGTTGGATTGTCGAGCAATTTGGATTGGCGATGATTTGTGCGGCTGAACCTGGGCGTTCGCCACGTTTTAGTTTCGGCAGCAAGTGGCCGTTGACCTCAGGTACCGCGAGACTGATGTCGTGGTGCATGCGGAACGCCCCCGAGTTGTCGATGGCGATTGCGCCAGCTTTGGCCGCCTTGGGTGCCCACTCTGCAGAGATGTCGTCGCCGCTAGAGAAAAACACGATATCGAGGCCATCAAAACATCCGTCTTCCAGAACGCGAATTTCGATTTCGCGACCCTCGAATTTTTTCTTGAGACCTTTTGAAGCGTCGCTTGCGAACAGGCGCAATTCGCCGACTGGGAAGGCGCGACTGGCGAGAAGTAAAAGAAACGTCTCGCCGACAACGCCGGTTGCTCCGACAACTCCGACGTTGATTCCGGGTGTGGTTGATCCGTGTTGAGAAGATTGAGAGCTCATGGCGACTCCAATTGCAGGTCTAAATAGTCGTTGATCAGATTTTCTTTTCTGTGTCGTCTGACGGGGAGATTGAGTCTTCCTCAACCTCGTGCAAGTCGTCGCCTTCGGCGTGAAGGGCGGCTTCCATAGCGGCGCGTCGGCGTGGCTTACGTCCCCAGCCGAGGATCCCGAAGATCGCACCAAGCAGGGCGTAGGTCATGAACAAGACGAAGAGCATGACCTCGGGGCGGATGGCGATCACGATGAATGCGCCTACACCCAGCACCAGGTACCAAAACGGCAGGCGTTCGCGCAGATCGAGATCTTTGAAGCTGCGATAGCGGAACGTGGAAACCATCACGAACGCGAGCAAAATGGCCATGGCCAAAAGCAAGACGGACTGCTGTGGATCCCAGCCGAGATCGTTCCAGGCAAGAACCGACGAGGCGACGATACCGGCGGCCATGGGAATTGGCAGGCCCTGGAAGTACGCCTTTTCCACGATGTTGGCTTGTACGTTAAATCGCGCCAGGCGTAGCGCGCCGCACGCGGTGAAGAGAAACGAGACCAGCCACCCTATTCGACCAAACGGCTGCAGCGCCCAGAGATAAAGCAAAACGCCTGGTGCGACGCCAAAGCTGACGAGATCGCATAATGAGTCGTACTCGGCGCCGAATTTGGAGGTGGAATGAGTCATGCGAGCCACTCGCCCATCGAGCAGATCAAAAACAGCAGCCCCGACGATGGCGTACGCCGACCAGACATACTCGCCACGAATGGCATAGATGAGGGCGAAGAAGCCGAAGAACATATTCAGCGTCGTGATCAAGTTTGGCAGGACGTAGATGTGCATGCCCATGCGTTGACGCAAACGGCGCACGCGTCCGGTAGGCTGGTTGGCGAGAGCTTGATCAGAGGGCATCAGACAAATCCTCCATAGAGGTAAAACAAAGCCGAGAGTCCCAAAGCGCTAAGCACGGGGCAAGTTAGGTTGTCGTCGAGCTTTCCAATGGGAATGAGCTCGGTAGCGGCACCGATCACGCCCGAAATCGGGGCCACGATCAAAAGGCGCTCGGTCATGATGCCGTTTAGATAGTAGTAGGTTCCAGCGATGGCCGAACATGCGAAAAACGCGGCCAGTGTGCCTTGCAACGTTTTGTTTCCCAAGATGCGGTCTCGTCCGAAGCGAATGCCGAAGTAGCTTGCAAGTGGATCGGCGATCGCCAGAAATAAAAGACTCAGGATGATCACGTGCCGTTCAAAGAAGGCGAGCAGAATGATGCCGCCCAAGAGCAGGTACGACAGTCCTGAGAAAGCTTTCTCCTCATGTTGCCGCATCACCGGCCCGAAGACTTTCATGGTGGCCTGATTCAGCTTGGGACGTGTTTGTCTCAGCCAGTCGAGAGGAAAAAAGAATGCGGCGAGACCGAGTATGATCCACCAACTGCGTTCGGTACCGAAGTAGTTGTAGAGGAGAACCATACCGACGATGCCGGTGCAGTGCCAGATCTTGCGAGCGAGGTGAAGGTCAGATTTGGAGCGCAGTTTGGTGCGTATTTTTGATTGGGTCATAAAGCGCGCTTGAAGCTAACGAACGCCCCCGGCCACGACAAGTTATGTCGGAACTCTGGCTGTGAAAGGCGACACTCCGCGCCGTTTTGACTAAGTTGTGACCAGGCCGTCAGCGCCTCTTTGGTCCATTTGTAAATATTTGTAATTACTCAGAAAATACATGCTGCCTCGGGTGCTGGCGCGGTGTCGGCCGTTTGGTGGGAGCAAAACGCGCCGAATTTGAAGGCAAGATTCAGATAAAAATCAATAGGTTAGCAGAGGACATGTCGGCCGACTCGGACCCAGAATTGCTCTAGGGACAGTATGATGGATCAGCTGACGGCGGCATGGGGCCGCTTTGCATTTCTGGTTGTAATTCTCGTGGCGAGCACCGTTGCGTCCTTGGACGCCGGAGCGGCGACTCGTTGGCGACGTGGTTACACCGATGATGTGAGGGGCGAACGTGAGGAAAAATCGCGCGAGTTGATCTGGGCCCCACGGCCCGCCGATGTGGCGGTGCTTCGCGATCGAATCTTCAATGAGGCCTTGAGTCGTGAGTTTCGCGAACGTTACCAGGAGCGATTTGGTCGAACCGAAGAAGAGCAGGTGGCTCTCGCGCCAAATCGTTTGAGTTACTACAACGATGTTTATGGGATGAAGGGGACGCCGCAGGAACTTCTTGATGAACGTCGCAAGTTCGGGGAGTTCATGGTTCGACGCCTGACCGAGTGGCATGTTGAGAACTATGCGAAAAGCGACCCCACCGTGCGTCCAATGTGGGAAGCCAAAGAGAAAATCTCGAATCTAAAAGTCGAAGTGGCGTCGTTTCGTGTCGATGCTCAGTACTCGATTGCTGGCAACATGCTCGACGTGAAAATGGTGAACCCGTGGGTGCAAAGCAAAGTCACCTTGATTATGAACCCCGATCAGTTTGGCCCTGGGCCCGTAGATGAAACGCTGTTGTCGGTGGTAAAGCCGGTGACTTCTCGTTACACAGTTGAAGGCCGCTGGCGAGTCACCGATGGAATCGTTTCGTTGATTCAATACCACCCGATTGGCCGCCACTGGAGCGGCAATTTGGTCACGTCGGCTGCGATCAAAGATGGTGGCACATCACCTCGGCAGACGCTTTGGCTGGCGGGTGTTTCTCGTGCTTTTTAAATTGCAAACTTTAGTTTCGATTGATGCTCAGCCACTGTTCGACTGAAGGTTGGTTTTCCAGGCTGCGGCTGATGCGGATGAGATTTTTGCCGTTTTCCAAGGTGATGAAGTCTGTGGAGATGCGGTCCTTTGCGAGGCGATCTTTGGCGGCTGCAGGAATTCGAAACACGGTGCCTTCGAAACCATTGGTTTCGTTTCTTACGTAGTATGCGGGTGTTTCGATTGAGGCTGGCGCCTTGTCGTTGCTGGGAGGAAGTGTGCAATCACTTAGCTGCAAGCGGAGGCTCTTCACATTTGCGGCTAATTCGATGTCGAGCCGCTGTTGGCAATCGATGCGAACTTCTGCCATGTGATCGTCGCCATCTGTCGCAAGTGGTACGACACCGGCGGCGGCTGGCTGACGAAGCCGATCAGAATTCTGACCGGCGATGCGAATCAACGGTTGGGCCGAGTCGCCGCGCTGATACGAGCTTTCAAACGGACGCAGCGCCGAGTACACATTGGCCGCGGTCAAAATTCCGATCGTCGCAAGTGTCCACACATGAAAGCTTCGCCACACGCGCGAGCGAATGGACGAGTGGGACGTATGCTGAAGTGGACGGTTCGTGGCTTCCAAAAAACAAAACTCCGATAAGTTCTTATCGGAGTTTTGAGCACGTTTTTCAGGGCACGAAGGTCAAGTCTAGCTAGGTGCCTGGACTATTATCTGCTGGCCGGTTGTTTGTCGGATTTGGGCTCTTTCAGCGGTGGCATTTGCTTGATCATTTTTTCGGCGGTCAGGCTGGGGGAGACGGGAATCGACATGGATCGAAGCAGGTTTTGCACCCGGGCCTTATCTGTGATCGAGATTCGCGCATCGCGGATTCGTTCGAAGATCTTGCGGTAGGTCGGGTTTTCGAGAGCATCAGGTTTGAGCTCGGCCATCATGTTCTCGAGCAGCACGATGTAGGTAGCCGTTCGTCGAGGTCCATCTTGATTGCGAAGCTCGGCGATGGATTCTTCGGTGAGTTCCATCAAGACGGTGTCCAGCGAATTGAGATCCACGAGTTCGCGGCGAACGCGGCTATAAAGATTTGATCGAGCGCCATCTTGGTCAGGACGCGAGAGGGCGATTCGCATGGCGTCTCGCAAGTGGTCCAGTGCTTCTGGTTCGGCTTGAATTTCGCCGTCCTCGGTCTCCTCTTGTCGACTTTGAACTTTCTGAGCCTGGCGGATTTTTTTACGGATCATTTCGCTGACCTGGTCGGAGTTTTTGATCAGCAGCGAGGAGGAGTCATACTCGACCTTCGCCCAGGTGTCTGGCGCAAACAGCAAAACTGAGGCGGCAAGTGCCAGCAAAGCGCGATGGGCAGCGGGTTTCGTGGTTTGGTTGGTCATGATTGGGACCTCCTTGAAGCGGGCCGTAGTGGGTATTTTACTAGGGAAAACAGGCAAACGCGAGGGACGATTTTGGGCACCTTTGCCGGACACTTAAAATTCTTGCGACGACGCATCTACGAAAGAATTCTTCCTGGAAGTACGTTGTGACAATCTTGGGAACCGGTCCCTCGGCCAGTGTGTCTTGAGCGACAGCAGTTTGATTTTAACGAGTTTCGATTTAACGAGTTTCAATTGGAGGAAACCGTGCGCGTTCCAGTGTTCAAACCTCAAATTTTCGTCTTCGCACTTGTTTCGTTGTTGGCGGCGTCCTGTGCGCCGAATGCGGCACAATTGAAATCAGCGATGGAATCGGATCCCGAGATTCTCTACGCCGCCATGAGAAAAGACCCGGCTCGTTTCATCGAAGTGGTGAACGAAGTCTCGGAATTGGCACGCACGCAGAAGGAAACCAAGGGGCTGGAAGAGGGTTTTTCGGATCGCCGCACTCCCGTTCTTGCGGAAACTCGCACCTACGATGGATCCAAGTCGGCTCCTGTGACGATCGTCGAATACTCGGACTTTCAATGTGGCTACTGTGCGCAAGGCCACAAAACGGTGCAGGCGCTTCGTGAAGAATATGGCGATCGTGTGCGCGTGCTGTTGAAACACTTGCCTCTTGAGCGCCACCCTCAGGCTCGCAAAATGGCGCAGCTCTTTGAGGCGATCGCTCAGAAAGATGCGGCGAAAGCCAAAAAATTTAAAACGATGCTCTTCGAACAGCAGGCCGGCTTCATGCCGAGTGATGCCGAACGGGCTTCGAAGTCGGTGGAAGAGGCGATGGCGAAGTACAATCGCCGCGTTGATGCGGACCTCAAAAAGGCCATTCAGGCGCTCGGTCTCAACTACGACGAGATCAAAAAACTTGCGGAATCCGACGCGGTTTCGAAAATTATCGAGGCCGATCGCACCGAGGCGCACAGCTTTGGTTTCACTGGCACGCCGGCCTACTTGATCAACGGCGTACCGGTTCGCGGGGCGCTTCCTGCGACAAGTTTCAAATACGTGATCGATCGCGAACTGGCGGCGAAGAAATAAGGCCGTAATCGGCCATAGACGCCCTGTGTTATGCAGGGCGTAGGTCGACAATTCCTAGGCGCTTGGCTATGACAGGCGCCATGTCAGAAACCGCTGCTCCCGCACCTCAAATTCGCAAGCCGGCTTGGCTAAAAGTCAAAGCACCTGGTGGCGAGAACTACACTCGAATCAAAGACATGTTGAAGACGCTGAATCTTGCGACGGTCTGCCAAGAAGCACGCTGCCCCAACATGGGTGAGTGCTGGAGTGGCGGAACGGCGACGTTCATGCTCATGGGCGAAGTTTGCACACGTGGATGTCGATTCTGCGCGGTGAAGACCGGAAACCCGCGTGGTCGCATCGACAACGAAGAACCTGAGAAGGTTGGCTACGCCATCGCGAAGATGGGTCTTGAGTACGTGGTCATCACGTCGGTGAATCGCGACGACCTTCCGGACCATGGTTCCGAACATTTCGCGCGCACGATTCGCACTATCAAAGAGGGTGATCCAAAACTGATCGTGGAAGTTTTGACTCCAGATTTTCGTGGCAACCGTGAATGGGTGGAAAAAATCGTTCGAGCGGGGCCACACGTTTTTGCGCAAAACATTGAAACCGTCGAGCGCCTCACGCGCCGCGTGCGTGATCCTCGCGCTGGCTATCGCCAGACGATGGGCGTTTTGAAAATGGTGAAAGAAATTGATCCGACTCGCTACACCAAGTCTTCCATCATGATGGGACTTGGCGAAGAGCGCGAGGAAGTGATGCAGACGCTGCGTGATCTGCGCGAAGTCGAATGTGACGTCGTGACATTTGGTCAATATTTGCAGCCGACAAAACGTCATTTGAAAGTTGAACGCTTCGTGTCTCCTGAGGAGTTTGCCGAGTGGCAAAAGATCGCAGAGGATATGGGCTTCCTTTATGTCGCAAGTGGTCCGCTGGTACGAAGCTCGTACCGCGCGGGCGAGTTCTTCATGAAGGGTGTCATCGAAAAATCGGAATTGAGAAAATAAGAATTTTAACAGGGGGAACTATGGCAACGAAGAATGTGCAACTTCCAGAGTTGGGTGAAGGCGTCACCGAGGGTGAATTGGTCAAGTGGCTGGTGAAGGTCGGAGACAGGATTTCCCCTGATCAACCGGTTGCCGAGATGATGACTGACAAGGCGACAGTGGAAGTTCCCTCGCCAATCGCGGGCGTCGTCAAAGAGATTCAGAAAAAAGAAGGCGACGTTGTTGAGGTTGGCGCTGTGATGTTGGTTGTGGAAACTGACGGCGCGAGTGCTTCGACTGGAGCGACAAATGGCGCGACAAATGGCGCGGCGGCGAAACCTGCGGCACCGGCACCGGCTGCGGCTCAGCCGGCAGCGATGACAGCCTCTCCTGCTGCGGCAACCACTCAGACGGCAAAGGCTGCTGCGGCGGCAGCCTCGGGCGCAGCGGCAGATTTTTATCCTCCTGTTGCTGATTCGCGTGTCCTTGCGACGCCGGCGACTCGTCGCTTGGCTCGCGAGACGGGTGTCGATCTCAATCAAGTTCGCGGAACAGGTCTCGCAGGTCGCGTGACTCGCGAAGATGTGATGGGTGCAAACGGTGCGGGTGCCGTAGCAGCTGGTCAGCCTTCTTTTGGTGGCGGCATGGCGGCGTTGCAAACTCCGTCGATTCCGCGTCCAGCATATCAAGGGCCAGCAGGCGCAGCCGAAGAGCGCGTGGCACTTCGTGGAATCCGTAAGAAGATTGCGGAAAACATGCAGATGGCCAAACACGTCGTTCCGCATTTCACATTGATGGATGAGGCCAACGTGACGGCTCTGGTTTCGATGCGCGAAGAACTTCGTGCGGTCGGC
>CAKQVW010000093.1 GCA_934277865.1 uncultured Pseudobdellovibrionaceae bacterium
TCGCAGAAGCCAGGTGTTCCGCAGTCGGAAACAAGTGCCGTGAAACCACCATTTTTGTGGATGTCGATCACGCGGTCGGCAAGGTGTTTGACGTCTTCGGGTTTCGAATGCTCGTTCAATACTTCGAGATCAGGTTGGCCCGCTTGTCCTGGCGTGGTGGATTGGCGCGGCCGTCCGATCCGCTTAAGCAGCGTGGTCAGCGGTCGAAACTCTTCGCCGATGACGAGCTGCGCGTCCAAGAGGAGCTTTGTTGCGCGAGGGCTTAAGTCCTCGTCGTGACCAATGGGTGTGGCGATCAGAAAAAGTGCGATGTCCGTCATGCAGTGTCAAACTGGACGAGAACGCCGTCTCGGGTCAAGATGAAGTGATGGGGAATACACTCGATTGGAAAACTCTGGAATCCAAAGAGCTGCTGGCCGCGGGACTCTTTCGCTTGAGGCAAGACCGCTGTGAGCTACCGGATGGCCGGGTCATGCCAAAGTACTATGTCATGGAGTTCCCGGACTGGGTGAACATCGTACCGGTGACGCTCGACGGGAAGATCGTCTTGGTTGAACAATTTCGCCAGGCCAGCGGTCGTGTGCATCTGGAAATCCCTGGCGGCTCGATGGATCCACGCACCATGGAAGACCCCAAGCGTGCGGCACTTCGTGAGCTGCAAGAGGAAACCGGCTTCATCCCCGAAGACGTGCGCCTCGTCGGAAAGCATTTTCCGAATCCGGCCATGCAGAACAACGCGATGTGGACGTACGTGGGTTTCGGATGCCGCAAACTGGCCGAGCCGACTCCGGATCCTTACGAAGACATTCGCGTCGTGCAGTTACCGGTGAACGAGGTGTACGATAAGATTCGATCTGGCGAAATCGACCACTCGATTGTGGTGGCTTCGCTGCTTTATGCCATGTCTTTTTTGGGAGTTCGTTAAGTGAGAGCAATTGAGATCCTCAATTCCATGGTCGATTTGGACAATTTCGAGTTCGTCGCGAAAGTGATTCTCGCGGCAGTGTGCGGTTCAGTGCTGGGCTTTGAACGAAAACTTCACACGCGCCACATCGGAATGAAAACCAACTTCCTGATTTGCACGGGCAGTATGCTGTTTGCCGATCTTGGTCTTGAGCTTGCGCGCGGTGTGGGTGGCGATGCGTCTCGTGTGACCGGGCAGATTGTCACGGGTGTTGGCTTCTTGGGTGCTGGTGCGATCATGCGCGCAGAGGGCGCAAACATCGTGGGTCTGACATCGGCTGCGGTGGTTTGGGTGAATGCCGCGATCGGGGCGGCCATTGGTCTTGGCTATTATGCGCAAGCCTTTTACTTCACGTTGATCATCTTGATCGTGATGCCGCTGCTGCATCTCTTTGAACAAAAAATTCCGAAGCCTGATTTTTTTCCTGATCCCCCTGAAGACAATGGCGGTACAGGCGGTGGCGCAGGGGGCGGCGTAAATAGAAACAAAATCGTTGCAAAGCGCGTGATCGAATAAGGTTGAGCCTTTGTATCTATGCTGCCGAGGTGGTGCCGGTCGCGGCAAGACTTGGCGTCAGCAGCTCGTCGGCACTGGAGGCCGCGGGCTTGGTGGCAAAGGCGGAGAGTCCTGTGGTCGAAAACTCGCTCCACAGCACGTCGTGCAGTTCTGGATAGTCGAAATCGACGAGGCAAGGGACCATCATGCCCAGCTCAAGCCCAGAGGGCAGCTTGGTCGGGTGAAAGCTTGTGCTTCTTAGCAAATGCTCGGCACCGGATTCGGGATGAGTCCAACGACACACAAGTCGGATCATTCTGGAGTTCTGGGAACGCTCGGACGTTGCTTCCAGTGCCACAAACACACACGCCGTGCGAACAGCGCTTGTGAGGTTCACCAGCGAGGCGCCGCGGTTCGAAAGCAGACCGTCGAGTTTCATTCGGTGTTCGCGAGTTGCGCGACGAACCGCGCGAATAGAGAGCACAACGAGCCCGGCCGCCAGCGCCCAAAACATCAACGCCACGGCGCCGAGGATCGTCGGCCAGCGTGTCGACTCGGGCTTTAGCACGTCTCGAATCTCAGAAGGGTTTTCGGGATTGTAGTAGATCGTGGTCGTATCGCCGACCGAATATTCCATGCGGCGATCCGCGAGGCGATGTTCAAAAACGGTTCCGGCAACTCGGTATTGAAAGACCGGAATCAGGCGAAAGCGATGAGGATCCTCCGCCGTGGCTTCGCGTGGCTCTTTGATCATCTCAATCACTTCGGCCTGCGCGGCCACCGCCGAGTTGGCAAAAATCCGAGCCCGCTGCATCGAGAACACCGAAATCCCGGTCAGCGTGACTGCCGCCACGAGGCAGAGTCCAGCCAGCAGGGCCATTTCACCGGAGTTGCGATCTTCAAGGGAGGATTTGAGCCACTTAACCACGTCTTCATGTCGGCTTGAGCGGCGGATCTCTTGAACTTTTAAGACCGACAGTCTCGAAACGAGACATTGGTCGAGGCCCTTAACTGATAGAGGTCAAAGGCGAGTTAGCTAGTTGCAATCTTGGCTTCGAGTTCGGCCCAGCGACTGTAAAGGGCCTCGATTTTTTCTTGCTGCTTGGCGAGCTTTTCGTAGTGGGCGGCTTGGTCTTTTGTCGCGACCCCGGCCGTGGCTTCCTCAAGAGATTGCAGTTCGGCTTCGGCCTCGGCGATCACGCGCTCCATTTGTTCGAACTCGAACTTTTCTTTGAACGAGATTTTTGCCTTCGCCGGTGAAGCCGCTTCGGACTTTGAATCGGTTTTTTTGTCCGACTTTTTTTCGGACGCCTTTGTCGATGCTTCCGGCTCGGCCCAGTTAGCGCGTGCAAGTTCCCACTGCAAATAAGACGCATAGCGAGTGAGCCTCGGCGCGTCCGGTGTGGCAAACGCCCAGAGTTCGTCAGTCACATTGTCTAAGAACGTGCGATCGTGGCTCACGATGAGAACAGCACCTTGGTACTCGTCCAAGGCCTCTTCCAGGGTTTCTAGAGTTTCAAAGTCGAGGTCGTTGGTCGGTTCGTCCAAGATCAAAAGCGACGCTGGTTGCAAAAGTGTTTGAGCGATTCTTAGACGGGCGCGTTCGCCACCGGACAGGCGTCCCGCGGGAAGATCGACTTGCTCGGGGCGAAAGTGAAACTTGGAAAGGTAACCTTTCACGTTCACGGCGCGCCCCTGGTACACGACCGAGTCACCTTCGCGTGCGAGGTTCTTGGCGACAGAAATTTCGAGATCAATCGAATCGCGGCCTTGTTCAAAGTGCACGACCGAAAGATTGTCGGCGCGAATCACTTTGCCTTCTGTCGGGCGGATCTCGCCAATCAGTGTTTTGATGAGCGTGGTTTTACCGCAGCCATTTGGCCCCAACAGGCCAATGCGCGAGCGTGAGGTCACCAAGAGATCGAGTTCACGAAACAAAAATCCTGTTTCACCATCGGTCGCGAGGCGCTCGATTCCGATTCGACGTGCGTCGATCAGTTTTTCGGGAGCTTGTTCGGTGTTGGTGAAAGAAAGACTTAAGCGATTTTTTCGGTTCAAAGTTTTTAACTGCGAAACTTCTTTTGCCAATTCCTCGGCACCTTCCATGCGAGCGCGCTGCTTTGTCTGGCGGGCTTTGGCTCCGCGGCGAAGCCACTCGGTTTCGCGGCGAAGCCGGTTCGCCAGGCGCTTTTCGCGCTCGCCCAATCCCGCCATGAGTTCGGCTTTGCGTTCGAGGTACGTCGAAAAACCGCCGTTCACGGTCAAGATCCCGTTGGGATGCCGACGATCGAGTTCATAGATGCGATCCACCGTGCGCGTAAGAAAAAGCCGATCGTGCGAAACAAGAACGAAAGTGAAATCACCCGACAGCAAAAACTCTTCGAGCCAAAGAATAGAATCCGCATCGAGGTGATTGGTGGGCTCGTCCAAAAGAAGAAGATCAGGCTGACCCGTCAACATGGCGCCAATCTGCACGCGCCGTCTCCATCCGCCGCTTAGCTTTAAAACTTCTTGATCTTGGAGATCGACAAGTTCCAAGCGCGAAAGCATTTGATCGATGGTGCGTAAAACGTGGGGGTCGTGCTCGTCGAGGCCCGTCCGTGTGGCGCCTTCGGCCAGGGCGTCGCGCACGGTGAGGCCCTCGGCAAACTGGGCGTCTTGTTCAAGTAGTGCGACGCGAAGGCCTCTAGTGGTGACGACCTCGCCGTGATCGGGCGAAACTTGGCCGGCGAGAATTCTTAAGAGCGTGCTTTTTCCGGCTCCGTTGGCGCCGACCAGGCCGATGCGGGCTTTGGCGGGAATCCCAAAGGAGAGATCTTGAAAGAGCGTGCGTGAGGCAAAGCTCTTTTCCAGTCGTTGGCCTGTTAACAAGGGAATTTCACTGCTCATGATGTTGATCGCTCTCGCTTGAGTTCCAGACGTCTTACGATTCGAAGTCTTCGATGGAAATTTCAAAATGCGGAATCTGCGCTATCGAAGGTGGAATCGATTCCAGTCCACTGTGGCAGGTGTCGACAAAAACCATCTTCACCTGGGGTGAGCTTTTTAGAACCGCATTGATGTTCACGGGTTCGTTTTCAAACAACCAGATCGCACCGTACGTGGTGGCGAGGTGTTTGATTTCGTCTGCCTTAAACTGTGCGTCGTCCATCCCGGCTTTCGGTTTCAGCGTGAGCCGCGCGCGTGTGCCATCCAAGGGAAAGCCGGTTTCTCGCAGCGACGCCTCGGTGCCGGCCCCCATGCGGGCCACGTCGCGCCCCGTGAGGTAGAGCACGTCGGCGCCGGCCGTGAGCACGTCTTGCACAAAGCGCACTGCGCCAGGGAGGGGCTTGTCAAATGTCAGGAATTCGTTTGAGAAAAACCCTTGAGCCCAGGCCTGGTGCACGTCCTCCCAAAAGGCCGGGTACTGAGTTTGGCTGAGGCCGAGCCGGCCAAGTGGCTCGTGCAGGCCCCAATCGCCACGAAGAATTTCGACCTCTAAAAGTCGCGAACACTCTTCCGGGAAGAGCGCCTGTTTTTCGGGCGATTTGGCAAAGCGATGCAAGATCGCGGTTACTCGCAGCGCAAGATCATAGAGAGTGGAATCGAGATCGAAGACCACAAGGCACGAACCTGTGCGGCTTTCCGTCGCGATTTGATGGCGAATTTGGCTGAGAGTTTCACGCATACCGAGCACCTTAACAGAGATCTCGCTTCAGGGTTAGGGCAAGGTCCGAAGATCCTTTGCCAGAGCCTGTTTCGTAGGCATCAGTCGCGTGGCGTCATCGGCCATTGCCGACCTTGCAGAGGGCTTTGCCAGCTGCTTTGCTTGCCGCCTCGGAAACCGCCTGCTACAAGCGGGCCTCGTTTCGTTTTCATGCTGAGGGGGCTATTGCGTGAATGTGTTCAAGAATCTGAACGGTTTTGTCCTGTCATTTGCTGCGGTTGTTGTGGCAACGGCTTTCTCCACAGCGGGTTGCACGTTTAAAAAGGCAGAGCTTGGAACCGCAGAAAATCCCGTGAAACTTTTCTTTGTTCCAAGCGTGGACGCCAAAGTCATCGATTCGAACTCGAAGGTCATGAAAGAGTGGCTCGAGAAAAACACGCCTTATAAATTCGAGATCAAAATCCCTCAATCCTACATCGCCGTGATCGAGGCTTTCGGCTCAAAAGGGGCTGACGTTGCGGCGCTCAACACCTCGGGATACATCAAAGCCAACGACAAGTACCAAGCGGAAGCGCGTTTGATCGTCATTCGTCACGGGAAGAAGACTTATCAATCGCAGTTCATCGCGAAAAAAGGCCGTTTCAAGTCGATTCAAGACCTGCAAGGAATGCGAATCGCGTTTGTCGATGCGGCCTCGATGTCGGGTTACCTCTTGCCGCTGAAGATGGTGAACGATGCGGGTATCAAGCTGGGTGGCGATCCGGTGTTTGCGATGAAGCACGATAGCGTTGTCTCGATGGTTTACCAGGGGCAGGCAGACGCGGGCGCGACATTTTATTCACCGCCGGATGAGAAAGAAGGCATTCAAGATGCGCGTCGTCTCGTGCGCACGCAGTATCCGGATGTCGAGTCGAAGATCGAAATCATTCAACTGACAGACGAGATCCCTAACGATCCAATCGTGTTCCGCAAAGATATGCCGGAAGAAATGAAGAAGACGATCGCGGACGCCTTCTTGGCAATGGTGAAAACACCAGAGGGTATGGAAGCCTTCAAAGCTGTTTATGGTGTAACGGCGATCGAGCCGGCGACGGATGCCGATTACGAGCCTGTCCGCAAGATGCTCAAGAGCCTCAATAAGTCGGCAGACGATCTTTTGGGTCAGAAAAAATGAGCAATATTCTTTCGGTTCGCAATCTCGTAAAGACTTACCCGAATGGCACACAGGCGCTGAAAGGCGTTTCGTTTGACGTTAAGCGGGGCGAGTTTTTGGTTGTCATCGGACTTTCGGGTTCCGGGAAATCGACAATGCTTCGCTGTTTGAATCGGCTGCATCATCCGACTTCCGGCGAGATTCTCTACACCGACAAAGCGGGGGTCGAACACGATATCGCGCAAGCCGAAGGCAACGAGATCCTAAAGATCCGCCGCACGATGGGCATGATCTTTCAGCATTTCAACCTGATCCCTCGTCACTCGGTTTTGAACAACGTCCTTTACGGCTCGCTTGGTTCGACAGGTTCGCTTCGGTCGATGCTGGGCTTGTACGCGAAGGAAGACGAGAAACGAGCGATGGAATACCTGCGGCTTGTGGGCATTCAAGACAAGGCGCACTTTCGTGCCGCTCAGCTTTCGGGTGGACAGCAGCAACGTGTTGCGATCGCGCGTGCGCTGACGCAGTCACCAGACTTGCTTTTGGCTGATGAGCCGGTTGCAAGCTTGGACCCTGCAACTTGCCACATCGTCATGGACTATCTTCGTCGCGTGAATCAGGAGCTTGGGCTCACGATCATTTGCAACCTTCACTTCCTTTCGCTGGTTCGCCAGTATGCCACGCGCGTGATTGCGCTTAAAGGCGGGAAGCTTGTTTACGAAGGTTCGCCTAGTGACATCGACGACAAATGGTTTGCGCAGATCTACGGTGAAGGCGCTAAAGAAGTTCACATCAACTAGAGGTTAGACATGGCGCAATCGACTACTATGGAGACGGCAGAAACCGGCGCGGCTGTGCGCAGAACGATTCTCGACGCGTTTGTCGGTGCTTATTTGATCTTCGCCTGTCTTGTGTTTACAGGCTGGGGCGAAGCCGACATTGTTCCACGGGTTCCGACTCTGGCGACTGCGTTTTTCGGTGTAGCCGTGTTGATGGCAATCGTGTCTGTCGTGGTCAACAAGACGGGGATCAAAACTCTAGGCTGGCAGATTTACGCTCCCGCGCATCTCCGTATGAAGTCGACGGAAGAACTGGCGACGCCGATTTATCGCACGTTCTGGGGCATGCAGATGATTCTCACGGTGGTCGTGACGACGTTGGTCGGCATCAAGATGACCGAGATCGACGTGCTGAAGCTCTTGGAGGCCGATCGTTTCTATCATGCGATGCGACTCTTTGGTGAACTCTTCTCGCCAGACTGGTCGATCCTTCCGAAAGCGATCGTGAAGGTTGTTGAGACGATCTACATCGCCTTCATCGCGACTGTGATCGCGGTACCTGTGGCGTTTGTTTTGAGTTTCTTGATGGCGAGAAACATCATGGGCGGCTCGAAGCTGGGTTTCACCGTCTACGCTGTTTTGCGAACGGTGTTTAACGTTTCGCGCTCGATCGAGCCGATCTTGTGGGCGATTATTTTCTCGATCTGGGCAAGCTTTGGTCCGTTTGCGGGGATGCTTGCGTTGATGGTTCACTCGATTGCGTCGCTTGCCAAACAGTACTCGGAAATCGTCGAAGGTATTGAGGACGGTCCGATTGAAGGTATCGAGTCGACGGGCGCTTCGCGCCTGCAGGTGATTTGGTTCGCCGTTGTTCCGCAGGTTGTTTTGCCTTACATCAGCTACACCGTTTATCGCTGGGACACGAACGTGCGTATGGCGACAATCCTCGGATTCGTCGGCGGTGGCGGAATCGGCGTGATGTTGGCCGAGTACAACGGTCAGGCGATGTGGCCTCAAGTAGGCTGTATCATCTTCGTGATCGCCGCAGTCGTGTGGATCATGGATGCGTTCTCGTCGCACGTTCGCGCGGCGATCAAGTAGCAAGCTTGCGCGTCCCTAGCGGCGCGCTTGGCTCCGCCAACACGCGCGCCGAAATTCCGTGTCGAATTTTTCGACGAATTTTCGAACTCTCTGAATCGTCCTGAGTCACATTTTTGAAAGCTCGGTGAAGCCGCGATTCGCGGCTTTGGTCCCGTGAATTCGCCAAGCGGTTCACGGACTTCCGTTGGGTCGTCTCGCTTTTGCGCCTCCGAACTCTCGCAATCTTTCGTTTTTCGTCTAGCGATTCGACAGGATCGTCCGAGAACCCTCCATAGTTCGTTCTTAAAACTCTGAATTCCCGAAGGTTTTGGTTCTTCGTCCTAGCAGCGTTGCTCGAGCCGCCTTGTTCTTAGGCCGATATATTTAAGAGAAGAGGCGAAACGAAGGAATCAAAATGAATTCAACGTTTGAAAACCAAAATGAAAGCCAGGGCTTGCAGTTTCACGTCGCACGCGGAGAAACACCGATCGGGCGCTTCAGCGTGACCGACATCCTTGCTCGAGTTGAACGTCGAGAGTTGGATCCTTTTGATCACATCTACGATGAAAGTCTTCAAGACTGGGTGGCGATCGCCACCCATCCGACGTTTGCACGACACACCGAGTTTTGGGAGCAATTGCGACAGGCCATGGTTCAAGAAGCCAAGGGCGGCGAGCAGTCGTATCCGGCTGCCGACGAATGGTATGTGCTAAAGGGCGACCATCGGTTCGGTCCGTTTGAGTATCTTGAGCTTGTGCGTCTGACTCAGGAAAAGGGCCTACAAGACTGGGATTTCGTTTGGAACAAGAGCCTTCCGAAATGGGCGCGCCTGGCAACCTTACCCGAGTTCCAGCCAGAGGCGATTCAGAAGCTTCGTCTCACGTTGAGCGACAAACTGGGTGGGACGCTGAACGAGGTGTTCTTCCGTCGTCGGTATGCACGCGCCTCGTTTGAAGGTTCGATCTTGGTTCACAATCACCAGAAGTTGTTCAAAGGGAAGTCGCACGAGCTTGGCGCTGGCGGCATGAGCCTCACGCTTCTCGATGGCGAACTCAAAGTCGGCGACAAAGTGCATGTGCATATCAAACCTTCGAAAGAAACACCGGCCTTCAACACGTCCTGTGAAGTGATGAGCCGTCGTGTCCTGCACGCGGGTGATCCGCAATCGCCGGTCGTCTATGGCATGAAGTTTACGGATCTCGACAAAAACGTTCGCTCGCAGATCGACACCTGGGCCACTGGCAAGA
>CAKQVW010000094.1 GCA_934277865.1 uncultured Pseudobdellovibrionaceae bacterium
GTGGCACGATGTTCAGATGTTGAAGAACCAAGGCACCTTGCAGGAGTGCGCCTTTGAGATGGGGTTGTTTTTTTCCGGAATAGAGATGCATCGAACTCGGAGCAATTGATGGAACATAATACTTCAGCGATTTTTCAACGCTTGGAAGCTCAGTCTTGTCGCTGATTTTGGGGCCCCAGTATTCGCGACCATGAGAAGTCAGGGGCCAGCCAAAGTTGACTCCCGGCTTTAAGAGGTTGATCTCGTCGCCACCACGCGGGCCGTGTTCGTTGACGAAGACCGACCCTGTTTCTGAATCAATCGCGATGCCTTGCGGGTTGCGATGCCCATATGTGTAAATCTCGGGAAGCGCCCCTTTCACCGGTGAACTCTGCTGAAAGGGCGCGCCGTCTTTGGTGAGGCGAAGCACTTTACCCCAATGCTGATCGAGCTTCTGGGCGCGATCGCGTTCGTTGCGTTCGCCAAGAGTCATGAAAATCGATCCGTCTTTGTGAAAGGCCAGGCGAGAGCCAAAGTGCAACGACGAGTTGACGCTGGGAACAGCCTCAAACAGGCGAGTGAGAGTTTTGAGATCGCCGTCTTTTGCACTGCCAACCCACTCACCACGCAGCAGGACGGTGGTGCTGTTGGATTTTTTGTCCTTCTCGGGCCCCTTTGTTGGACGCATGGAGGCTGTCAGGTAGACCCACGTTTTATCGACGTCCTTCAGGATGCGAAGATCCAGGAGGCCACCCTGTCCGCTTGCCACAACTTCCGGTTTTGCCGACACCACTCGCAGGTTCGCGGTTGGCAGATGCAGGTGATGAATCAGACCATCTCGGGTTGTCAGCAGCACATTGGCGTCATCGAGAAAATCAAAGCCCCAAATCACATTCGGTAGTTTGGCAATCTCAGTGGCCTGGGCTGCTTGAGTGGATGTTTGTGCCGCCAACGGCGAAGGCCCAAACACACTCACAAACACAGTTGCCAAAAGTAAAAGTAGAAACCGTGTTTGCGCTCGCATAGGAAAACTCTCCTTTTAAAACTTTCCGTGCCTCTGCGCGGAAAGCAGTGAAAGCCAGCGGCCGAAACGACCCACTAGAAAGACATGGGTTTTGCGTCAGGTGCGATCTCAACCGGTGCACCTGTCGCTTTGACGATCGCCTCAGGTGTCAGATCTGGCGCCCACTCGATCAACCGAAACCCACGACCCTTGACGACGTCGAGAACACCAAAGTCCGAGACAATTCGATCAATGCAGTTCTGACCAGTCAAAGGCAGAGTGCACTTTTTGATGAGTTTATGCGAGCCATCCTTTGCGACGTGCTCCATGGCGACGATCACGCGGCGGGCTCCGGCGACGAGATCCATCGCACCCCCCATGCCTTTGACCATCTTCCCTGGGATCATCCAATTTGCGATCGAGCCGTCTTGATCAACCTGCATGGCCCCGAGGACCGTGAGGTCGATGTGTCCACCACGGATCATGGCAAAACTATCTGCGCTCGAGAAAAACGAGGCACCCTTTACGGCCGTGACGGTTTGTTTTCCGGCATTGATGAGATCGGCGTCGACCTCTGTTTCAAGAGGGAAGGCGCCCATACCAAGAAGACCATTTTCGCTTTGGAGCATGACGTTCATGGTTTCAGGAATGAAATTCGCGACAAGGGTCGGAATTCCAATTCCAAGGTTCACGCAAAAACCCGGTTGAACTTCTTTGGCAATTCGCTTGGCAATTTGATCACGTGTTAGTGGCATGTTTCGCCTCTTATTTCAGTCGGGTTGTGCGTTGTTCGATGCGCTTTTCTAGTTTCGGCGCTTTGATGATGCGCTGAACGTAGACGCCTGGAGTGTGAATTTCATCCGGGTCGAGTTCGCCAACGGGGACGATCTCTTCGACCTCCGCGATCGTGATCTTTCCCGCGGTCGCCATCATCGGATTGAAGTTGCGAGCCGTTTTCCGATAGATCAGGTTTCCGAACGTATCGGCCTTCCAGGCGCGCACGAGGGCGAAATCGCCTGTGATCCCACGCTCCATCACATACGGACGACCATCAAACTCGCGGACGTCTTTACCTTCGGCGACCAAGGTACCGACACCGGTTGGGGTGTAGAACGCCGGGATCCCAGCGCCACCGGCACGAACTCGTTCCGCGAGCGTTCCTTGTGGGCAGAATTCGAGTTCCAGCTCGCCAGAGAGGTAGAGTTTTTCAAACGTCGCATTTTCCCCGACGTAGCTTGAAACCATTTTCTTGATTTGGCGAGTGTGCAGGAGAAGCCCCAAACCGAAGTCGTCCACTCCGGCGTTGTTGGAAACGCAAGTGAGGCCTTTTGCGCCAGAATCACGCAGCGCCAGGATCAGATTCTCAGGAATTCCGCAAAGGCCGAAGCCTCCGACGAGAATTGTCATGCCATCTTTTACGCCTTGAAGCGCACTGGCGGCATCTTGATAGATTTTTGAGTGCGAGATCGCCGACATGTTACACCCGCTCCACGACAAGTGCGACCGCTTCGCCACCGCCGATGCAGAGTGTGGCAAGGCCGTAGCGTTTTTGGTGAAGGTGCAGAGCATGCACCAGCGTGGTCAGGATGCGAGCACCTGACGCTCCGATCGGGTGACCAATGGCAACTGCTCCGCCATGCACGTTCACGCGCGTTTCCTCGAGCTTGAGTTCCTTCATCGCGACCATGGTCACAGCAGCAAATGCTTCGTTGATTTCAAAGAGATCGATCTGATTCATGGAAAGACCAGCTGCTTGCACAGCTTTGGTCATCGCACCGGCAGGTGCAGTGGTGAACCATTTTGGATCGTGCGCGTGGTGGGCATAACCCACGATTTTCGCCAAAGGTTTTGAACCCTGTTTTTTCAGAGCGGCGTCGCCCATCAAAACCAACGCGGCCGCACCGTCGTTGATCTTCGAGGCGTTTGCCGCCGTGATCGTACCAGCTTTGTCGAACGCTGGTTTTAAGCCAGGGATTTTAGAGAAATCGGTTTTTGAAGGCTCTTCGTCTTGGTCAAATTTGACGGGCCCTTTTTTCGATGCGACTTCGACGCCGACAATTTCGTTTTTGAAGTAACCTTCAGCTTGTGCCTTTTGTGCTTTTTTGTACGAATTCACCGCGAACTCGTCTTGCTGTTCGCGGGTGAAGCTGTTTTCCTTCACGCAAAGTTCGGCTGCGACGCCCATGTGGAAGTTGTTGTAGGGGTCCCAAAGACCATCGTTGATCATCGAGTCGATGAGGTTGGTGTTCCCCATGCGAAAGCCGGTGCGAGCTTTTGGCAGCAAGTGGGGAGCCAGTGTCATGTTCTCCTGACCACCGGCGATTGCCACCTGGGTGTTACCAAGACGAATGCCGTCAGCGGCCAGCATGACAGCCTTCAAACCGGATCCACAGACCTTGTTGATGGTGAGGCAGGGGACGGAATTGGGAAGTTCTGCATAGAGAGCCGCCTGACGTGCTGGTGCTTGCCCGACGCCTGCGGTGAGAACTTCACCCATGATCACTTCGTCGACGACATCACCTTTGATTTGCGCCTTCGTGAGAGCCTCGCGAATCGCTGCAGCACCGAGACGCGGCGCGGGAACGTCCGAAAATGCACCTTGAAAGGCACCAACTGGTGTACGAACGGCCGCTGTGATGAAAACAGATGTAGACATAGAACTCTCCTCTAGCAGATGAGAAAAATAGAAAGCCGAGAAGTTTTCGACCAAGTCGTGAGGTCCGTCACCTGATGACACTTATCGCCAACATTGCGAGTCTTGAGAAAAATTGAGAGGCTGAGTGTTGAAAGAGGGGGGACGATCAAGATGGCAATTCCGATGCGAACGACATTCCGAGTAAGAGCTCTAGTTTTTGCTGCCTGCATCTTGAGCGGTCTCACGGCGGAGGCGGCCCGCGAAGTGAAGTTCAAAGAGTACCCGCTTGAAATCACGAAAGGTGATCGCCTGGTGGTTTCAGGCGTGCGCGGGCAGGTTCGTCTGATTCCCCTCGGCGAGCCGGGCGGGAAATCGGGAAGCCCCGTTGTTCGTGCTCGCAAAGTGACCACGGACAAACTGGGGGAGTCCAACGCTCTTTTTGAGTCCATTTCTTTTCAAACTCGAAGAGAAGGCTCGACTGTTTTTGTCGAGGTCAAAGGTCCTGACTCACGTCAGACATACATCACCATGGCAAAGCCCGGTGCTCCAGAACTGAGTTTTGATATTGAAAGTCCGTCCACACCGGCGGAGATCCACATGCATTCTGGCAACGTGGTCGCAAACGGTTGGAAAAGTTCCGTGGCTGTCACGCTGAGTGAAGGCAAGGTTTTGCTCTCCGAAGGCGAGGGCGATGTGCGAGTCCTTCTGACTCGCGGCGAACTTCAGCTGAGCAAACACAAAGGTGGCGCCGAGCTTGAACTTCATGGGGGAAAAACTTCGGTGTCCCAGGTTCAAGGCGATGTGCGGCTCTATGTATTCTCCGGTGAATCGTCGGTGCAGCAACTCACCGGAAAACTTCGCTACCGCGGCAAAGCGGGGTCACTCAGTTTGAATAAGGTGGACGGTGATTTTCAGTTTGAAAACGGACGCGGTGGGATCGCGGCGACGGCGCTGAACGGAGCCGTTCGCGGCTCGACAGAAGATGGGGCGATCAATCTGCAATTGGTGGGTGAAACCGACGTTTCAGTCGAGACGGACGACGGTTCGGTCACAATCAAACCACCGGGTGGAACTGGCGCCTTGTTGAGGCTTTCTTCGGAAGATGGCCTCATTCAAGCTCCCGAGTCGATTCGCGTGCCTCGGGTGACGGGCCCCAAGTCGGTTGTCGCCCGGCTGGATGGCGCACCAAAGGGGCAAATCATTGTCCGCGCAAAGCGTGGTGTGATCCGGATCCGTTGACAAGCCCCGGTCAAATGAGCGAGCTTGAGCCCCTATGAAAAAGTCCAAGTCTCTGGCGAAATCGGCCAAACCAGCAAAGTCGGCTGCCGCATCTAAAAAAGCGGCGGTAAAAACCGCTCCAGCAAAACCTTCTAAAGCGTCGGCAAAGCCGGCGCCGAAAGCGGCAGCGAAGCCAGCTAAAACGGTGAAGCCTGCAAAAGTCGCAAAACCGGCGGCTCCGAAAAAAGCCGCGCCAGTGAAAGGTAAACCAGCTGTCGCCAAACCAGCAAAAGTACTGGCGAAGCCGGCGGCAGCCGTGAAGGCGGCGCCGAAAGCGGTGGCTCCGGCAAAGCCTGCTAAGGCCGTTAAGCCTGCGGAAAAATCCGATTTGAAAATCGACAAAAAGGCCATGAAATCGGTTGAGGCCGAGGTCGCAAAAAAGGCCAAGCTCGTCGAGCCCAAGGCGGCGAAAGTCGAAGCAAAACCGATTGTGATGGAAGAGCCTGAGCAGGCCGAAGATGTCGTACTGACAGATGCAGAGGGTCGTCGCTACTGCCGCGTCAAGGATTGCGATCGCCTTGCAGAGGTGGATGCCTACTGCCGCTATCACTACATCCTGCTTTGGAAGAACATCCAAACGCGTCGCCACATTCTTCAGGAAGGTAAACTCGAGCGTTATATCGAGGAACTCACAGCTCGTTATCCCGATAAGTTCCTCGAAATCTTGAAGAAGGATCTGCGCAGCGAAAAAGACTTTTTGGCGGCGATTCAAGAGCTGGAAATCGACGAATCAGCGGTTGAAGCGGAATTTGATGACGAAGAATCGCAATCCGATCTCTTTGAAATCCAGCGTGTATCGGACTCCGGCGGAGGCGGCGCACGCTCCGAAGAAGACGACCGGTTTTAGAGTTCGATTCGGCAGGGCAGCTCGGTAACGGGTTGCCCATTTGTTTTTCGGCGTACCACGTAGATGTCGTCGCTGGGGCTAAATAAAAGCTCGAAGCTCACCTTGGGGCTGATCGAAAATTCAATAGAACGTATCAAAAGTCCGCTCCAACGCACCTTGCGTTCGGAGGCAAGCCCACCAAATCGACTTGTACGATCTGGCTGAACCCAGTCAATTTTCACCGCCGTCGGCGCTCCGGTGCGAGCTTTGGAATCATCAAATTGCACACGGGCAGTTTGTGAAGTCTGATGCGCCGCATTTCTAGACTCATTTTCACAAGTGAGCTCCAAGTCGCGGGCCTGGGCTGATGCGGTGAGGCCTCCCATGGCAAGAGTCACCAATGCGCAAATCTTCCATCCTGGCGAGCGTGGCTGGATCATCGAATTCCCTCCGATTGAACGACCTGGCGATGCTATATCGAGAGGCATCTCAACAAGTCATGTGAATCAAAGGGCTTTGAAACTTTTAATCAGTGAATATCGGATTCAATCGCCTCGTGGCCTTGCGGCTTGTAGCGACCTTCGCGAATCGCGCGGCTCACATCCTGAGCCAAGTCGGTGTCGATTGTCGCCAAGGCCAAAGCGTCTGGATTCTCCACCTCAGATTCATCTTGATAGAGAGCTGGTGCGCTTTCGCCGAGCAGGCGATCGGCCGCCTCTTCAAGCGCCGTGTTCACGGTTGAGAAGCGCAAGAAGACTTTTGCATCGTCAAAGTCGTACTCTTCCCAAGTCATTGGGTATTCGATTTCGCCTTCTTCTTCTTCCTGAAGGTGTTCAAAATGCGTCTCAAAGACGCTACCGAGCACGTCGATACCCAAAAACAACTTATCCATCACCGAGGCCTTTGCGGAATCGGCTTTATCCGCCGCTGCAACGCCAGCGCCGGCGAGATCGAGGGAAACTTCAAAGTTTGTCTGCTTCAGGCGGCCATTTTCCACATAGCCGGCGCGCATGACGATTTCCTCGGGATAGATGCGTCCATCGATCAGAAATGAGCCCTGTTTGCTCTCACGAGCGAAGTTTTGGGCAAATACTTGTGCCGCTTTCTCTCGGAATTCCGAGGGAAGCGCGGTCCATTTCTTTTGCGACGGGTTGCGAGGTATCATGCCGTTTCCTTCTGGCTGGTTTGACTTGCTTCAGACGGCGGGACTATAACGCGAAGCAGTTCAAAGCGAAAGGGTAAAGCCTCAAAATGAACGAAGATTTGGGTCGCGGCCGAGGGGTCTATATTTCCACCTACGGCTGCCAAATGAATGAGAATGACACCGAGAGGATGCTTTCGCTTCTGGAGATGGTGAATTTTGTACCTGTCGAATCTCCAGACAAGGCGTCTTTGATTATCATCAATTCCTGCTCGGTCCGAGAAAAGCCGGTTCACAAGGTCTGGTCGGAAGCCGGGAAATACCGAGAAATGAAGGCCAAAAACCCGGATCTCAAGATCGGCGTCGGTGGCTGTGTGGCTCAGCAGGAAAAGCAAAAGCTTTTAAAAGATATCCCGGTCTTAGACTTCGTCTTTGGAACGGATGCCATCGATCAGCTCCCTGAGATCGTCATGCGCGCCTATCAGACCGGCGAGAAGCAGGTTTCGGCGCGTTTTGAAAACGATCGGCCTTACTCGGTTGAAACAATGGTTCGTAACCCGGGAGTTTCGACCTTCGTGAATATAATGAAGGGCTGCGACAATTTCTGTACGTTCTGCGTGGTGCCGTTCACACGAGGACGCGAGCGCAGTCGCGACCTGAAAGAACTCTTAAAGGACATCAAGACGCTGACCGACCGTGGGGTCAAAGAAGTCACGCTGCTTGGGCAGAACGTCAATAGCTACAAGAGCACATGTGGCGCGGACTTTGGCCAGCTTTTGAAAGTTCTGGCTGAGGACACGGACATCCAACGCATTCGCTACACGACGTCGCATCCCAAGGACTTCAATCAAGAGCTGGTCGATATTTCGGCGAAATATCGTTCAAAAATTTGTGACTACATCCACTTGCCGGCACAGAGTGGCAACTCGGAAGTCTTAAAGCGCATGAACCGCGGTTACACCCGTGAGGAATACCTCGACAAGGTTCGCATGATCCGAGAAGGCATTCCGGGCGTGACGCTGACGACGGATCTCATCGTGGGTTTCCCTGGTGAAACTGAGGCGCAGTACGAAGACACGTACACACTTCTTCAAGAAGTTCGCTACGAGAACATCTATGCCTTCCGCTACAGCCCGCGTCCATTTACGAAAGCGGCTCGCTACGAAGATCAGCTTTCGGAAGATGAAAAGCAGCGTCGTCTGCAAAAGCTCCTCGATCTTCAACGTGAAATCAGTTTCGAGCTGGCAAAGCCGCTTGATGGACAAACACTGGACGTTTTGTTTGAGAACACGACCGATGTTGAAGGGCAAATTCAAGGGCGCTCCACACAGAACAAGCTGGTTTTTGCCTATGGTGACAAGTCCTTGATCGGCCAAACGGTGCCGGTGAAGATCTTAAAAGCCTTCCCATCGGTCTGCCGAGGCGAGATCGTCACAAACACCGGCAAAATCGAAGCGGCTACCGAAGTGAGTGGGTTGACACAGTGACAGCGAAGTCTCGAGAAGCGGCGAAGAAGGCGAAGTCTCGGTCGCGCAAGCCGCTAGTGAAAACAGAGGCTCAAGTGAAGTCTCAGGTCCGACCTGAAACCAAACAGGCGACGGGTGCTTCGGCGCCAGTCGAGGCGGAAGCTCTGATCGAGACCACCATGCCCCACGGGCCTGAGTGGCTGCAACTGGTTCCGTCTGGCGTGATGATTCTGCCGGGCGACGCAAGACCGGTATTTTTACTGAAACACGAGGCCTCAGGCGAAACGCTGCCTGTTTGGATGGGCCCATTAGATGCCTCGGTGGCGCTTCAGGAGCTTGGCCAAGGTGGCCAAGGATCGCCTCACGCCGTGACCAAGCAGATTTTGACTCAGTTGGGTGTCACCGTGGGTCGCTGCTACTTTGTCGAGCGAATTGGACACCATCAGTATGTTCACTTGCATTTGGCGACGGCCACAGGAATTGAGCTTCCGGGAAGCCCATTTCGTGTGCGTGCCGACGAAGCGATCAGCTTCAGCCTGGCGATGAAAGTGCATTTTTTCAGTACGAAAGAGTTTATTGCACAGTGCCGCGTGCTCAACCAGGAACTCGAGAAACTCCAAGAGGGCCTTTTGACAGGGATTGCTGGAGAAGCGTTCCCAGAACTCGAAATAGGTTCCAAGAAGCCCGGCTACATGATGTAATCCCGAAGGATGAACACTCAAGCTGTCATCCAATCCCTTCTGGGCTACACGCCTGAAGTTGGCGAGGGGACTTTCCTCGCTCCCACGGCTGCGCTGATCGGCCAAGTTAAACTCGGAAAAAACTGTTCGGTTTGGTACTCGTGCGTTTTACGTGGCGACGTCGGACCGATTGAAGTTGGCGACGAGAGCAATATTCAAGATGGCACGGTCGTGCACGGCACCTTCAACAAGGCGTTTGCGAAAATCGGCCGCCGCGTGACGGTGGGCCACAACG